>JAKVCT010000062.1 GCA_022448995.1 Saprospiraceae bacterium | reverse complement strand
TGATTAAGTAGGGCCAAATAGAAGCTGCTTGTAAAGTAAATTCTTGAAAATTAGTCCATCCACTAGATAGGCTACCTGAAAAACGATCTCCAAAATCCGCTTGTACAGGAATTGGTTTTTCTAGATTTTCATAAAAAGTAACTGTTAATCTAGAATAAGTAGCTCTTTGAGAAAGCAAGACGGCAATACTATCCAAGGTATGAATATCTTCTGCTATAAGGTTGAGTTCACGAATAGTACTGGACAGATCTGTTTGTTCTGCAGCATCTTGTTTGTGTTTACTCAGCTTGATCCAGGTTTTTTCTTTGAATTTTAGTCGACTCTCTAGATTAGCAAATTGTACAGTGACATCTTCTATCCAGATCTTACTACGTTGAACCCTTACCGATAATTCTCTCAAATCATTGACAAGACTAGAAAAATTAGCTTGTGGTGTTTGGATAATTAAGGTGTTTTCTACCAATGTATCACTATTGCGCTCATCCTGATCTACAATTTCTGCATCATATTGGTTTACAAGATCATAGATTTTACTGTAGGATTCCTTGTAGTCACGAACTTTGAGGAGTAGAGCTCCATTTTGTAACGTTTTTTGAGGAGGAGGACTAACTAATGTATCAGGATTCTTGGGGGTAGAATCATTAGTTATGGAGTCCATCGAAGGCGTATATTGTGCCAGGATTTTTTTTATTGTTGGAGCAGATTCCTTATCAATGATTTGGGGTAGCTTATCAAAATCATTTTCTGTTAGAATTGGGGCAATATGGTTTTTCTTAAGCAATTCATCAAAACGAGTATTAAGATCATTATAATACTGAGGAACTGTTTCAGATTCTTTTGTAGAATTTGGTGAATCACAGGAGTTCAGCATAAAGCAAAAGAGCAGCATTATGCTATTTATATAATAAAGACGCATAGAAGTTTCTGGGTTACACGAGAAAAGTTCTAATAAATTAGAACAATTCAATAGTAGAGTAAGCTTTGTTTACTACTTACCTACAAATATGAATAATACAAGGCGGTCTAGTTGGGTGAGTGTGTAATTTCAGTTTTTTAAGTAAGAGGACAAAAATAATCTTAGAATGCTTTTAATTAACTTTAACGGACAGAACGTAGTTGTAGCGAGCTACAGCGAGGTTTTGTGAAGTCAACCCTGAAGGGTTCTGTAAAGCAAAAGTTGGCTTAAAATCAGCCAAAGATAACTACGAAAACATTTGGACTATTACCTAAACAACTTCATCGTTAAGGAAATTAAATTTGATAAAAATTATTAGAAGACTTTAATTTCATTAACTACTTGTGCAAGCAAATTTAACTTAAAAAATGCGTATTCCTAAGAAAATTGATAGGACTTCGAACAAAAGAAGATATATTTATTTTAATTTTTAACTTTTCTAAAGAATAGTTTTACTTTCCCAGTATTTACTTGGTTGCTTAGGTTCAGTTGGTTTTCTTGAGGTAGGCTTTCTTGAATAAGAACACCTATTTTCTCATCACGCCAACCTTTGATATTGAACATTGAGTTTTTTTCTTCCCAAACAATTATTTCCATTTTATCTGAGGGATAGACAAGGACATCTAAAATAGGACTTTCTTGAATGAGAATTTGAGCAGAATCTATCGAAACGGGTTTAGAAGTGAAAATCTTTTTATCATTGTGCAAAACATAAACATAGACTTTAGATTGCTCTTTTTTGAGTTTTTCAAAGATATCCTGATCTAGCAGAATCCTATCTAACTCCAATTGATAATGTGTTGCAGTTTGGAGCTTTATTTTTTGAATTTCTTCATAAAATTGTTTCAAATATTCTACTCGGATAGCACTTCCACCAATTTTTTGTTCCAGGAGCATCATACCCACTACTTCATTCGGTTGATCTATTTTTAGGATAGGCCCACCACTCATACCCGCTGTTACAGGCATATCTAGGTTTAGATATTGTTTGCCAATATTGGCAATTTTACCTTCATATTGTCCATAACGTCCATCGGGATATCCTTCGAAGAGAATAGGATCTCGAAGCTGTAGCGATGTACTTGAACTCAAGACTGCTTCGTCTTCAAAAATTGCTTTTTCTACTTTTAGTACAGCTATGTCCCAAATGGGATGTATAGCAATGGGATAGGCATCAAAACGTTCCTGTTTTTTATTGACAATTTTAAAATCTTTGCAGACTTTACTGCTTTTATAAGAAACACCAGTCCCTGTGTAGACACCATGTTTAGCGGTTAGAACCCAACCTTTTTCTTTGTCAAGGATAATACCTGTCCCTGTCATAGCCTCCTTTGTTTCGGATGATGTAGATACTACCGAAACGACTATATTTTTTGGTGTAGGAGAGCTGTTTGTCGAGTTACAAGCACTAAAAAATGATCCTAAAGAGTATAAAATTAATCCACAGCAAAGTATAAATCTGTATTTATTCATAGAAGTTGTTTAAGAATTAGATTAAATGCAGAAGTTTAAAGGATTTTGTTCAAGGAGAATGATACACTGTAATAAAAGTTTTTAAATGATAAATGTTTTATGGGGAGGGAATGAATTAGTTTCACTGAGCCCTGCTGTAGCTCTGTTGTTGATTTTGCATCAATATAAAATATCAATGCACCATCATAAAGGAGAATGTCTTATTGGTGCAGAGCTAAGCTCGAAGGGCTCAGCATAGTTAACCCTCTGTTAATAAAATACCTAATAACTTATATTACAGACTAATAATATTTAAGCAACTTCACAATCCACTTGATTTGTAATAAAAGGCAATTTATTGCCTAAAAAACCACTTGAGTAAGCTTTATTAATTCACAGAAAAATTAACTCCCAAGTCAGAAGTAAATACTCCAGCACTATAACTCAAGATGATGGCTGCAATAAATATTTCTACTACTGTTTTGATCGCAAAACCAACTAAGGCACCAACAAAAACAGGCTTACCATTATAGGCAGGATCATTTTCTTTGATAAAATTCATGCATATTTGACTATCTGTATTTTGATCTTGTAGCTCGTAATACTTGATACCAACGTAGTTTAGGTGGACACTCTGTGGATATTTTTTTAGAGCAGGTTCAAAAACCTTACTTGCTTTGTCCATATCTTTGCTTACCAAATAAGCCAAGCTAAGACCCGCTAAAGCCTTATCCTCTTGTGTGGGATCCAATTCTTTTGCTTTTTCAAATGCGGCTAAGGCTTCTTGTAGCTGAGGTGTACTTTTAGACCAAGCTTCTTCATATTTACTCAAAAGGCTTACTCCCTTGAATTGATAAAACATAGCTGTTTTTGGAGAGGCATTGATTTGAGCTTCAGTAAGTACCAATAATTCATCGTATTTTTTATTTTCTAAAAGTTTATTGGCCTGTATCAAGAAGTCTTTATGGTTATCAGAAGTTTGTTGTTCCGTGGTTTGAGTATTCTCTTTATTTGGTGTAGGTTCAGTAGTATTTCCACAGCTGAGGACTAAACATACACTAGGAATCAAGGCTATTTTTTTGATAGGGTGCATCATTAGAGCAAAATTTAGATTGAACGAAAATATGGATTAAGATCCTTTTTTGAGGACTGATGAGTGATAATAGTTGGTGAAGCTAGATAAGGGCAGTATCGCAAAACAGTAACTTCTATATTTTAGCATAAAAATAGATATACGCTAAAATAATCAACTACCGATCAAAGACATTTCTAATAGTTATTCCAATCTTTAAAGCTAGGGAACCAACTATGTTGACTTGGGATGTAGGTACACCATTCTGTGTAAAGTCCAACGAAGGGTCTGTTAAGGGCAAGCTACTCTTGCGTTTTAACAGAGGTAAACCTCCATTTTGTTTGAAGAAAACTCTAGATCGGTTGGAGGACAAGATCAGGTAAGAACCCTCTGCATAAATCGAAATATTTGGAATAATATCTATAGAAAAACCTAAAATAGCGCGCATAGAGTTTACTCGATTTCCTATAAAGATATTCAAATTAGAGGCTCTAAGTTCTCTGTCATTCACCATTAACTTCAAACTGTCGTTCTGTATATTTCCCATCCGAACAGCATAATTCCAATAACTATATTGGAGTAGAACACGAATAAAGATCGGACGTTTCTTATAAATTTGTTGTTGATCACCTAGTCCAATCATATATTCTAAATGATGATCTGCATTCAAACTTAAAGTAGAACCATAACGTAAAAGGAATCGGTTGGCCAAAACGAGTTCTTGATCAAAACTTAATAATACCGCTAAGGAACGTTTTCTGCTAGGTGTACTTTCGCTAAAACTTAGAAATAAAGGATCAGGACTTGTATAGTTCAATACACCTGCTGAAAAATCTGCATTTAGAGGACGAAACTCTAAGTTAAGGTAGCTTTGGTGATAAAAATCAGGAAAATTTTCGATACTATATTTCCAATCAGAAAAACTGTATTTTCCGTTTTGAGCAAATATAGTTTGAGAAAGGAACAAAAGGCATATGCTGAATAAGATAGGTAAAGTAGAACGGCTCATAATAGTTTTTTTAGAGGGGAAGTTTTTTACAATAGTTTGCAAAGCTTTGGCTTGGCTGAGTCATTTGTGGTTGATTATTAGTAATAAAGGACTCAGCGAAGCCAAAGCGGATTTACGTGAAAATTAATGATCAATCATTAGAAACTTGACGAACTATTATTATGTAAATAACGAATATATTTCATTGCGGAACATCCACAAGGTACCAGAAATTATCATGAATACCAAGACTTTATGCATTATAGTCGTAGCATTAGGATGGTTGGTTACATAACGCGTGGCAATCACCGCTCCGATAGCTTCTCCTGCAGCTAAAGCTAAGCCAATTCCCCAATGAATCAGTCCTTGAGATGCAAAAATACAGACCACCAAAAAAGTATATATAGAAACACTTGCTAGCTTAATTCCATTGGCATCTAGTAAGCTTAATTTAGCTCCTAAAACTAATAAAACGAGCATGACAACACCCGATCCCATTTGGATAAACCCTGCATAAATACCTAGACCAAAAAATACAGGGATCATCCACCACCAATTAAACTTATGTGCCATATTAGTTGGGCCAATCCACTTTTTAGGATTAATTAAGGTGATAATACAGAGGAATATAAAAAGGTACTTGAAGATCTGCCGAAATTGTTCGTTGGATACGTTTAGTACCAATAGGACACCTACAATAGCTCCAATAATTAAGGAGGATAGAATTGGCCATGTTTTTTTGAGATCCAAATGTCCCTTTTTGTAGAAAGTAGGTAGTGCAGTCATTGCCATAGATAAAACGCCTACACGATTCGTTGCATTGGCCATATTATCTGGCAAACCAATCACATGAATCAACATATATAGAGTAATTGCTGACCCCAAACCTGCTAAGGTGGTCAGAAAACCTGCAAGAATACCTACCAAACTGGCTAATAGATGTTCCCACCACCCAAATTCTAGGGAAGTCGTGGAATTACTAATATCAGTAGTGATAAAGTTAAAGATAGGGTTAAAAAGATCTAGATTACTAATCATTCATTATCCGTTCTGATGGTTTGACATAATTCAACTAAGACTCCGTTGCTCGTTTTGGGATGTATAAAGCATACCAACTTATTATCAGCACCTTTCTTGGGCTGTTCATTGAGTACATGAAACCCTTCAGCTCTTAGACGATCCATTTCTTTATGAATGTCGTCTACTTCAAAAGCTATATGATGAATACCTTCGCCCTTTTTGGCAATAAATTTTGCAATAGCACTGTTTTCGCTTTGAGCTTCAAGTAGTTCAACCTTAGAGTCTCCACACTGGAAAAAGGAGGTTTTGACTCCTTCAGATAGAACCTCTTCAATCTTGTAATGCGCTTTACCTAATAGGCGCTCAAATAAACTATTACTGTTTTCTATGTTTTTTACGGCAATTCCTATATGTTCTAGTTTCATACAAATTATTTTTTTGAACAGCTGTTGTTTTTTTGTACCTTGCAATGCCTTATGAGGCTATATGTAGATACAGATCTTTGATTATCAATTTTATGTAGATAATGATTTATATTAAATAATTAAATCTGAAATTCGTAATTTTTAAAAAAGCATTTCAAAAATTATTTAAGAGTGCGTGATTGTTTTTTACCAATTGATAATCAATTGCCAATGGTTGGGTGTTTATTACAGTATTAACCTTTTTTAAAAGGCTGGGAATCAATTCGTAAGAAACAATGCTCTTGATATTGTTATCAAAAATGTCTAAAATCATGGACTGTTAATCTATATAAGATTCGCAAAAATAGAATTAAAAAACGTTTAGTCTGCGAAAAAAGTGTTTTTTTCTAAAAAATACCTAAACGTCAATATTAAAGATAATCAGTTAGAACAAAATTTTAGAAAGGGGACAGAGAATCACCTAATTGTGTAAGACATAAGATTAGAATATCTAGAAGTTGCTTAAAAAATAGAGTTTAGTAACTTCTTTTCTACAAAAACAGTTAGTATAAGTATTCATACCTTTTTAGATAATAAAGTAATCAAATTAAATAAATTCAATTGACGAGAATCTAAGTTCAAACTTTAATCAAATCCTGAGAGAAACTGGTTTGCATTATTGTGTCGTTATCAAATGGTCAAGAAATAGCGATCACTTACAGACTCTTTATCCAATCCAGACTTAGAGACTCAATCATTCAGATAAAAAATAATTATGGGTGCTATTAAATTCTTTATAGAAGGTGTTAGGAGATTTAAAGAAGTGGGAACATTTGCACGTTCATCCAAATTTGTAGGGAAGACGATGGTTAAAAGAATTGACTTTTCTACTGCCAAATGTATTGTAGAATTAGGTGCAGGAGATGGTCCTGTTACTAAACAGATTTTGAAAAATATGGGAGAAGATACACAGTTGTTTCTTTTTGAGATTAATGAAAAACTGTGTGAAGACCTACATCAAAAGTTTGATAACGATCCTAGAATTCATATCATCCAAGATGATGCAAAAAAAGCTGGAGAATATATCAACAAAGCTGGGTTTGACTATGCTGATGCTATCCTTTCTGAAATTCCTTTCGTCATTATTCCTGAAGATGATATTATTGAGGCCGCAGCTGAGATTTTACGACCCGGAGGATATTATTCTCAACTACATTACTCTTTGATTGCGAAAAAGCGTTACAAGCGTATTTTTGGAAACGTAGATGTTGAGTTTGTACCAGTAAACGTACCACCTGCTTTTATTCATTTTTGTCAAAAAAGAGAAGAAGCTTAACTTAGACATATTCTAATCTTAAAAGACACAATAAATAAAGCCAATAATTACTAAACTTATCGACTAATAGTATATGAACTTCTCATGATAGGAATGATTAGAGCATGCACTATTCATCTTTTTTAGAGTATACTTTGAATACCAAAGCAAGAACAAGTGGTTAAAAGTGCTCAGTAAATCGATCTAGAATAGTTTTGAACTAGTTTTATAAAGATGATAGTTCGTTAATTTTTTGTTTTGCAGAGACCTTTGGAGTTAACTGTACTGAGGACTCTGTGCTTCTCAATGCCTGATAATCAAGATTTTGTGAAATTTAATTAATTTTATGTAGAATTTTGATAATCAGTTAGTTGTGAGCCATTAAAGGGCCCAAGAGATTTAGGAACATACGAACTGTTGTAAATAAAAATATTGATTCAAACTAGCTTAAAGACCTTGGCTGATAGCATTTGACTAATCTCTTATTTATGAGTGTATCTCTAATCCCTAACAGCAGTCTATATTCTTGATCCCGTAGTTTGTACAGCAAATTCAGACAAATCTCAAGGTATTAGATATAGAACTGCCAACCTAGAATTGTATGCGAAAGAAAATCAAAGGAACCATTGCAGCAGGACATCAAAGAACAGCAGAAGTAGGCGCATTGATTTTTGAGGAAGGAGGAAATGCCTTTGATGCTGCTATTGCAGCATTTTTTGCCTCTTGTGTAGCGGAACCCTGTATGAGTTCTTTAGGAGGAGGTGGTTTTGCCTTGACTCTAGATCAACATGGTACCTGCAAATTATTTGATTTTTTTTGTCAGACACCTAAATACAAACGTCCAATTAATGAGGTAGAGTTTTATCCCATGACGATTGACTTTGGTGAAACTTCTGAGATTTTCCATATCGGAAAAGGAGCCATGGGAGTACCTGGTATCTTGAGTGGTTTATTCGCTATTCACAAAGCCTATGGAACAATTCCCATGACAGAATTGGTTATTCCAGCAGTTGAAATGGCAAAAAAAGGAGTGGCAATTACGGATTTTCAATTTTTTGATATTCGAGTGCTTAGGGATGCGCTAACCACAACCACAGAAATTCAAGAATTATTCTATCCGAACAATCAACCTATTGCAGTGGGGGAGATTATGAAACTTCCTAAAATGGCTGATTACTTAGACTATGTTGTTCGAGAGGGACATCGAGATTTTTATGAAGGTGAAGTTGCTCAACAAATTGTCCGAGACTGTCAAGAAAAGGGGGGATTTCTTACTCTTGAAGATTTTAGAGAGTATCAAACAATTGTTCGAGAACCTTTATTTTGTCACTATAGAGATCACCTCATTGCAACCAATCCTCTACCAAGTGTAGGTGGAACCTTAATTGGACTATTCTTCAAAGAATTGGCTAAACAAACGATTAACTATGATGCTTTCTCTGTAGATCATACCCAAAATCTGCAGCATATTCTAGAAGACTTATACAAGATCAAACGAGTTCCTGAAGAATTAACTCAGAAATGGGGAAGTACAACTCATTTTAATGTAGCAGATGAGTTAGGAAATGCCTTGAGTATTACGATGTCTAATGGAGAAGGATCAGGTTACTTAATTCCTAATACGCAGATTATCATGAATAATATGTTGGGCGAATCTGCACTGTTACCTAATGGGTTTCATAGTTGGCTTCCCAATACACGTTTATCATCTATGATGTCTCCTACTTTGGTAATGGATAAAATGCACAATTTCCAATTGGCTCTAGGAACAGGCGGAGCTAGTAGAATACCAGGAGCAATTGCTCAGGTATTACACTATATTTTGGATCTAGGCTTGGGTATTGAGGAAGCTGTACATGCCGCTAGAATGCATAATGAACACAATGAGTTGAACTTAGAGCCTGATTTTGTAGGAAAGCATTTGTCCAAAGCAGACCTAAATGTAATTAATTGGGATCGCTTGGGAATGTTTTTTGGAGGAGTTCACACCATTGCTAAGCAGGCTGGTCGATTGATCGGAGCAGGAGATACACGTAGAGAAGGGGTTGCTATAGAGGTACTGTAAGTCTAGGATGATTTTCTTAATTCTATCCAATATGTCTTTCCTTCTGTTGCCAACTCTGTAGACTCAAAAACAGATTGAGCTTCTTCTAACAGTGGATTCAAATCTTTATATCTAGACGAAAAATGTCCAAGCAATAATTGTCCAACCTTAGCTGTTTGTGCAATAGTCCCTGCTTCTAAGGCTGTACTATGTTGCGTCTTTTTTGCTTGGCCTTTTAATTCATGTAAAAATGTGCTCTCATGGTATAATAAATCAACACCTTGTATAATAGGTAGAATAGGTTCATGGTATTCGGTATCTGAACAAAATGCATAGCTGCGTTGAAATGGAGGGGAGAGTGTAAGCAAATTATTAGGGATTGATTTTCCATGTTGGTCTATGAAGTCTTCCCCTTTTTTGATTAATTTTAGTTGATGATTAGGAATAGTGTATTGATCAATTGCAGATTTTAGTATCCTACGTTGGTGGGGGGCTTCTCTAAATAAATAACCGTTTGTAGGAATACGATGCTTTAGTGGTATGGTATAGACGGTAGTAGTGTTACTCTTGTAGATGAGTTCATGTCTAGTAGGATCAGTTACATGAAATATCAATGGATAATTAAGTTGACTATGAGAAACTTCTAATTGTAGTAAAATCAGTTTCTCTAATCCTTCTGGACTGTAGATATGTAGAGGCGTTGTTCGTTTATCTAGTGCAAAGGTAAGTAATAGGCCTGCCAAACCAAAAAAATGGTCTCCATGCAAATGACTAATGAATATATGGTTGATCTTGTGTTTCTTGATGCCAAATTTTCTGAGTTGAATTTGGGTACCTTCTCCACAATCGACCAAAAATAGCTCTTCTTGTACATTAACTACTTGAGCTGTCAGATGACGTCTATTAGACGGAATTGCAGCATTAACTCCTAGTATAGTTATCCCAAAACGCATAGTTTGATTTACTTAACTACTTACTTAACAATTTTTTAGGTCTTATCATACATATACTAAAATAGAGATACTCCTTTAATCTTTTTGGTCAAAGTTCTAGAAGTAGACCAGGAGAAAGAGTATCTCTATGAGAAAAATATAATGAAACATGATTTTACAAACTCTAAAAAAAACAATGGAGTTTATTCATCATCTTCATCAGCAGTTGTATCTTCGTTAGAGCCAGATAGTTCTTCTCTAAATACTGCCATCATGATTTCTTTAACTGCTGCTTGGTTGGTCTCCTTAATGTTTAAAACAGAATCTAATCGAGATATCGTAATTAACATTTTTACACTAGGATGATTCACTCCTGCCAGAATAAACTGCTTGCCTTCTTCTGTCCACATTCTATTTCCTGTCAAAATGGCACTAAGCCCTGACGAATCAACATACTTAACTTGTTCCAAATTTAGAATTAAATTTGGAGTTCCTGCTTGCTTTAGTAGAACAAACTCTGATTTTAAATCAGGTGCTTTTAGTGTATTCAGATTCTCTTCAGAGAGTGTAAGAATAGCATATTGTTCTTGTTTTTCTACATTATATTTCATATCTTATATTAATATTTCAGTTTTATCTTTATAGAAGAGTAATGGTTGTAGGCTCTTGAAAAACAGTAGTTTGTGAAAAAGATTTCTCCCTGTAAATAGGCGTAAATCCCCAGGTAATTTTATTCCTAAATCTTCATTAAGTAGAACTAATATATGTGTTTTTTTAGGTATAATCAGAATATTATCCTGTTTTTTAGCTTTACTCACAAGATGATTGGATTGCTAATGTAAACATTTTTTAGAAAAATAAACCTATATGCTTGGCACTATTTTTTCCTAAAAAAATATCAGAATAAATAGAGGTTCTTGTAAATAAATTGGCATATAGTAGGAATTTAGTTAGTAGTTTAGTTTGCAAAAGTTCTATTTGCACAGCAGCATCATAAAGTTTAATATCTGAAGAAATAAACTTCGTGGTGTATAGTACAAAGTTATAATTATACAACTAAAAACTACTTGCATAATCTTTTGTAGTAGGGTTTTTCAGATCTTGCTTAAAACTCACTTGGGGTATCTGCAATTAAACTATGAAAAGTTTAAAAAACTCAAGGGTGATAAAAATGCTTTTGGCTTTTTTTTTGTAATTATTAAGTCAATAGACCTATTATTTTGTTGTACCTCTAAACAGTTGTAGTATTCTGATAGTCAGTCTTTAATATTTTAAGAAATCTTGGTTGTCCAAAAAGCTGACTGTCAGTTATAAAAAACTGCTAATGGTTTCGCAAAAAAGAGTTGCCAACTATTTATTTAAGAGCTACGTTATTCTAACATATCTCAACAACAATTATAATGTAGCTTGTATCCGTTGGTCATTAGTTTTTGAAGCGGTTATCAAAATAACCTTCATTACGTCAAATTCATTGATTTTACCCATGTTTTTATCTTTATTTTGCTGGAATTGCAGCCAGTTGCCCAACAAAGAGACTCAATAATGAATAAAATCTCCTGAATTTCTGCACTAAAACCTAAAGCTTACAATAACTTCTATCTTTAGAATAAAAACTAGATCTATCTTAACCTTAGTTTGTAGGTTTTTCTTAATTCTTTAGAATTAAAATGATACATTAAAATTATTGAGCCTAGTGAATCCTTGATAATTGGGCAATAAGGAAAAGTGTTTTTACTTTTTGCTAGAGAATTAAAAAATCAACGAACTATTACCTTAAATCACAAGGTTACAAAGATTTACAGAAATTTAAGTTTTTCACAACAGCCGAAACTTAGATTTGTTCTATAAAGATGAAGCTTAATCAAAAAAGTTGTTTAAAGACTTCATAAGCTCTTCATAGAAAGAGGGAAGAAAAATCGAAAAAAAAAATAAAAATTTTCCTTTTTTCGAAATATTATTTAACTTTCTGTTATACAGTATTTAGGCAGTCTATCTAATCTTCATGAAGTACAGATTGCTTGGTATGTAAACAAAACTGAGAACCCAAATAAAAATGAGTTCTTATTACAACAGAAACTAATATTTTTAGCTATGCCGCCTAGTAACAGATTTTCACCTAAGGTCAAAGAAGTGATCTCGCACAGCAGAGAAGAAGCACTTCGTTTTGGTCACGACTACATAGGTACAGAACACCTACTCTTAGGAGTACTAAAGGGTCAAGAGAGCTTAGCAGTACGTGTTTTAGAATCTTTGGATGTTAATCAGGAGTATCTACAACAAGCTGTAGAAGAATCTATCAATCATTCTAGAGGACGTGTTCGTCCATCCTATAACATAGGGAACTTACCCTTGACTCGACAAGCAGAAAAGGTACTCAAAGTAACTTTTCTTGAAGCAAAACTACTGAAAAACGATATCATAGGAGCAGAACACATTGTGTTATCCATATTAAAACACCGAGACAATTTAGCTGCAAAGGTGCTTTTAGAATTTGATGTTGATTACGAAATTTATAAAACAGAATTAGAATACGTGCGTTCAGAAATTAACCCAGACATCCCAGATATTTTAAGTTCATCTTCTAGAGAGGATGAGTTTGAGGGCGAGGATCAGGGATCTTCAGGAGGTTTAGGTGGTAACTCGCCTAAACGTGGTGGAAGAAATAAATCACATACCCCTGTCTTAGATAACTTTGGTAGAGACATTACCAAATTGGCCGAGGAAGGCAAGTTAGACCCTATCATTGGACGTGAAACAGAAATTGAGCGACTTTCTCAAATTCTTTCTCGTCGCAAAAAAAATAACCCCATCTTAATTGGAGAACCAGGCGTTGGTAAAACAGCTGTAGTGGAAGGACTGGCATTGCGTATTCATCAGCGTAAGGTATCTCGTACCTTATTCAATAAGCGTATTGTGATGCTTGACTTGGCTGCATTAGTTGCTGGAACAAAGTATCGTGGTCAGTTTGAAGAGCGTATGAAAGCTATCATGACTGAACTGGAGAAAACAAGAGATGTGATCTTATTTATTGATGAGATTCATACAATTGTTGGTGCTGGAGGAGCAACCGGTTCTCTAGATGCTTCCAATATCTTTAAGCCTGCTTTAGCAAGAGGAGAATTACAATGTATTGGTGCTTCAACCTTGGATGAGTATCGCCAGTATATAGAAAAAGATGGTGCTTTGGATCGACGTTTCCAAAAAGTAGTCATTGATCCTCCAAGTCCAGAGGAAGCAATTCACATTCTTCGAAACATTCGTGAGAAATATGAAGAGTTTCATCATGTAAATTATTCAGACGAAGCCATTGAAGCTTGTGTGAAATTGAGTGACCGTTATATCTCAGATCGTTTCTTGCCAGATAAGGCAATCGATGTATTAGATGAGGTAGGTGCTCGTGTACACTTAAAAAATATTCATGTTCCTAAACATATTGTTCAGTTAGAGGAAGAGATTGAGCACACGAAAGAGGCTAAAAATCAAGCTGTTCGTGATCAGGAATATGAAAAAGCGGCCAACTTTAGAGATAAGGAATCTAAACTTATTCGTCAGCTAGAACAAGCTAAAACTCAGTGGGAAGAGGAATCTAAAACGAGACGTTATCCTGTGACGGATAAGGATATCGCAGAGGTCGTTTCTATGATGACTGGTATTCCTGTGAGCTCAGTGGCACAAAGCGAAAGCAAAAAGCTATTGAAAATGACTGATGATTTACAAAACCATGTCATTGGCCAGGATGAAGCTATTGTCAAGATCACCAAAGCAATTCAACGTAATCGTGTTGGATTGAAAGATCCTAACAAACCTATTGGTACTTTTATTTTTCTAGGGCCTACTGGTGTTGGTAAAACTGAGTTAGCCAAAGTGTTGGCTCGCCAGTTATTTGACTCTGAAGATGCGTTGATTCGTATTGATATGAGTGAATATATGGAGAAATTTGCAGTAAGCCGATTGATTGGAGCGCCTCCAGGTTATGTTGGTTACGAAGAAGGTGGACAGTTGACGGAGAAAGTACGTCGTAAGCCTTACTCTGTTGTTTTGTTAGATGAGATCGAAAAAGCACATCCAGATATTTTTAATATCCTTTTACAAGTGTTAGATGATGGTCAATTGACTGATGGTTTAGGTCGCAAGGTTGATTTCAAAAATACTTTGATCATTATGACTTCAAATATTGGAGTTCGTAAGTTGAAAGACTTTGGTCAAGGAGTTGGGTTTGCTACCAAATCTCGCCAAGATTCTGCTGAGGATCACTCTAAAGGTGTGATTCAAAACGCTCTGAAACGTACCTTCTCGCCTGAGTTCCTAAATCGTATTGATGATGTGATTATCTTTAATGCTCTGGCTAAACAAGAAATCTTTAAAATCATTGATATTGTTTTGAGAGATTTGTACAAGCGTGTTGAGGAAATGGGATATCAACTAAAACTAGATAATACTGCCAAAGATTTCTTAGCAGAGAAAGGTTATGACCCTCAGTTTGGTGCACGTCCATTGAATCGCGCTATTCAGAAGCATCTGGAAGATCCATTGGCTGAATTTATCCTGAACAGTCAAGGACAATTGTCAGAAGGAACAGTTTTAGTCGCTACTTTGGATGAGAATGAAAAGGTTGTAATTTCTTCTGAAGAAACAACTAAAGAAGAGGAAGCTTAAGTTTCTAATTCTATATCACACATATTATAATGAGAGATTAACATCATGTTGATCTCTCATTTTTTGTTAGGAGACTGTTAGAATCCACAAATAGACTTGATTTTTGGCAATTTTTTCTTTAACTTAGTTTTTAGTTGAAGAGATTTGTTCAGCTAACTTCATCATCAAATTTTATTTGAATGGCATCACAAATTAAACTACTCACACCATTAGAACTCAAAGTAATGCGTGTACTTTGGAAAATCCAAAAAGGGTTTATCAAAGATATTCTAAAGTATTGGCCTGCTTCTAACGAAGAGAAGCCTGCCTATAATACTGTCTCTACTATCGTTCGGATTTTACAAAAAGAAGATAAGGGATTCATCGGGCACAAGGCACATGGACGTACACACGAATACTATCCCATAATCACAGAGGAAGAATACCAACGAGTGTTTATTGATAATGCAGTAGATAAGGTATTCTCAGGATCTGCAGCTTCTATGCTATCTACATTAGTTTCTAATGAGAATATGAGCGAGGCAGAAATCAGCGAGTTAAAAGCGATAATTGGTAAGCTATAATCTTTTCCTTATACCCAAGACCTCATTATGTTCAATTACATTGTATTGACTTGTTTGCTATCCTTTGCAGGAGGTGCTATCTATTTTTTAGGTTTGCGCCGTTTATTGAGTGCACAATATGCTAAGTATTTTGTCTTAACAATCATCTGTTTGAGTTTTTGCATTCCTCTATTCATACCTCACATTCCCAATTACTCTTCTGCATTGCAACAAGAGTATACTTTTGATCATTATACTTATAATGAGTGGAACGTAGTTGATATATCTGACCCTGAATTATTAGAGTGTTATGAGACTGCAGATAATAGTCATCAAGTTTGTAAATGTGAACTCATCCAGCAGTCCAAAACTTTTTTAGCCTACACTCCAGATCCTATGTATAATGTAATGAATACTTGTACTATTCCTGCATTTATATTTTTTCTAGGATTAGGAGGACTATTTCTAATTCAATTAGGTTTCAAGATTTATGGTTTATACCAAATTACAAATCTAGGGTACAAAACTAAGGGGCATCTTGGAGGTAAAACCTATTATCTAATCCATTTATCAGATAACTCCTTACCAGTCAGTGCTTTTTCGTTACTGAATAACTATATCATTTGGCCAGAGTATTTAAATGAGTTATCTAAAGAAGAACAAGAAGCTATTTTTTGGCACGAATGGGCACATGTGCAACAAAAAGATACTTGGCAACAGTTTTTACTACACTTAGTACAGATATTTTGGTGCTTTAATCCGATGTTTTGGATGCTTCGTAAAGAACTCAATACTCTGAATGAGTTTGTGGCAGATGAGATTACAATCAATCGTACGAAGAGTGTGCGTTCTTATGCAAATTTATTACTTCGAATAAAGGAATACCAGTTGCAGACTTGTCAACCAAGTTTCTCGCTTGCTTTTGCTCAGAGTTTACTCAAAACTCGAATTTTGAGAATGATAGACCCTAAACCAAATCAACCCTTCCACAAAGTATTTTTTGTTTTACTTTTTCTAATCTTATTTTTACTTAATTTTTACATCCAACCTATTTTAGAGCAACAAACTGTTGCTTATACTCAGTATCAAATACTTAAAAAAGCAAATAATCAAACAGGTCAAAGCTACTTTTGCAAGGATTGTTTGGTGAAAACACTAAAAAATAAAAAATAAGTAGCCATCAGTATATACAATTTGCTAATTCTATACGTTAAACTAGTATTAAAAAATTACTTTTGCATTGAAAAATGTGAAATTCACGGCATTCTATGCAATAGGATGCCTAATTCTGTTGTTACCTGTGTGATAAAAAATTATGTTCGTGGTTCTCGAGATTAGTGCTATTCTATCTCGAAACCTGAACTAAATTGTTCCGAACCTTAAAGATTCACCCCTAATTGTGAAGAGTAAGAAACCCAAAAGAAGTTATACTAAATAGATATTGATTCATTCAAAGAAGTAAACAAACTAAACTAGATGGACAAGATTGTTTTTAGAATAAGTTCAAGAGATTTTTGCCTTGCAGAGTTCTTTGAAGTTAGAGACCAAAATAATTGTAGCCAGCTACTTATTTAATTATAAGACTACTATATCTAGCTACTCACTTACTTACAAAAGCTTTTTTGACCTTTACTACGAAATAGCGAGCATAATAAAGCTTATTCAAGTAGTTTTTTAGGCGATAAATTGCCTTTTATTCAATTTAACTGTGTTAAAGAACCTACCATAATACCGATGGGTATTAGGCAGAACCTTTGCCTTGTTAAATTTAAAAAATGCTAATTTCTTACCATACAAAAAATACTTAAATAATCTTTAATACATGATTACAGTGAACAGAATACTTTTAATTGTCAAGATGTCTAACCCAGATACTAAAGTTGTTCTACAACATTAGTTAGTCTGTTTTCTATTTATCTAAGTCTAGAAAAAAAAAATTTACCATGAAAAAATGGTTTTTCTCATTAATTTGTATGGGGATTGTTTTTCCTTTGACTGTGCATGCACAAGAAAAACAAACCTACTCTACTAAAGATCCTAAAACTGGGGTAGTAGTTTCTACTAAAATTACAAAATCCAAACCTATCCAACAGGAAATAAATGAACTCAAGGCTGCAATAGCAGAAGCAAAAAAAGATCCTCAGCGTATTCAGGATGGGACTGTGTATAAGTATGAAAGAGTCTTAGAACAAAAAATTAAGCAACACGAAGAGATTGAAAAAGAAAAAGCAAGACGTGCACAACTTCTCCTTCAACAGAAAAAATGATTGCAATTTAGACCTTAATAACTGTAAACATCTTACTTTATCTAATGAAATTGTTTAAGCTTAGATTTGAATAATTGTTCAAGTCTTCCATAAATAAAAAAGCCAAATGATTTCAATATTAAACTATAGTGTGTGAGTTTTTCGAAAGCAGTGTACCCTTATTGATCCTGAAAAATCTTGTAAGTTATCCTCTTTTATCGAAAACTTAATCAGATACTATCATATCAAAAATAGAATGAAAAATATATCAATTCTCTTTTTATTCTTTTCTACCCTTGCCGGATTTAATAATTTATATGCACAAGGTGTTGACTGTGAAAACGCAGAACCTTTTTGTACTGATTCAGGGGCAACCTTCCCTGCGGGTACCAACCAACCTGCTGCACCAGCTGGAAATAATTACGATTGTTTGGGAACGCAGCCTAATCCTGCATGGTATTACTTACAGATAGATGACCCTGGACCAATTGATATCTCCTTAACGAATAGTAACATAGTAGACGTTGACTTTATCTTGTGGGGACCATTTTCCAGTATTACTGCTGCCACAGCAGAATGTGGTGGTTTGGGAAATGGAGGGACAAGTGGTAATGTAATTGACTGTAGCTATTCTGCTCAAGCATTTGAGGAAGTGAATATTCCCAATGCACAAACAGGAGAAGTTTATATCTTATTGATTACTAACTTCTCTAATAATGCAACTAATATTAGTGCAGATCAGATTAATGTAGGTCCAAATTCTGGAACTACAGACTGTTCTATTTTATTGCCTTGTGCACCAATTCAGTTTTATGATATTACAGCAAATAGTCCATATGATTGTAATGATCCTATTATTCCGCTTACGGCTTATCCTACAGATAGTTCAGTGGGGAACCTGAGTATTACACCAGGTTTTTCGTTTATCATCCAAACAGATGCATTCTCAAGTGTAGATAATACCTTAGAAATCTATGATGGACCTGGAGGAACAGGAAGTGTTGTAGCTTACTGGGGACCTACTAATACAGGAGGAAACTATCAAGGTGTTGTACCTAATAGTGCAACATTTGAGGCTACAGTGGAATACCTAGATTCTACAGGAACTTATTCCTTAGTTTGGTGTGATGCTGCCAATAATGGAAATTTTACCAATGAAATTTATCAATCCGCTGCTAATACATTAATTTCCAACACTGCTTTCAGTGGTGCTACAGGTTGTACAACAATTAATTTAGGGGCTCCTGAGGGATTTGGTGTCTTTTCTGGTCCAGGGGTAACCAATAATAATAATGGTACTGGAACCTTTGATCCTTCAGTAGCTGGGGCTGGTTTTCACCTCATTCAATATGACTGGGAAAGTTCAGCAGGGTGTCTTGGAACCTACAGTCAGTCTGTAGTTGTTTGTTGCGATCCAGGAACACCAATCATATCTACTCCTAATGATACAATTTGTGCTGGAGATACAGCTTTTTTAGCTACCAATATACCTGGAGCTAGTGCTAGCTCAGTGGTATTTTCTAATACTACCAATACTACTATTAATCCAGGTGCAACGACAACTTCTGACCTTACAGTTTCAGGAGTTATTCCTGCAGTATTGAATGCGAATTCTATTGATTCTGTTTGTTTGAATATCAATCAAAATTTGGTAGCACATCTAAACATAACTTTAACTTCTCCATCAGGAACTTCTGTTGATCTTACTTCCGGAAATGGCGGAATTTTTACTACTTCTTTGCAGAATGTCTGTTTCTCTCCTTCTGCTCTGGATAATGTTACTAATTATTCAGGACCATTAAGCACTATTCCAACTGATACAGCGCTAGGTCCAGAACAGCCATTTTCTAATTTTGCAGGTGACCAAACCAATGGTACATGGACTTTATCTATAGATCATACAATTGCTGCACCGACTGGAAATATTGGAGATCTATTGGACTGGACTATTATTTTTGCACCTTCTACAACTTCTAATACTTATACTTGGAGTGGACCTAATATGTCTTGTACTAACTGTGCAGATCCTACGGTCACACCTACTGTTACTTCTGATTATGAAGTTACTGCCACTGATGGTTATGGTTGTTCTTTTACAGATACAATTACAATTGAGGTTGAGAGTGCATTAGATATACCAGTGGTTTCTTGTGGGACATTGAGTAATACAAGTGTCGAATTTGTTTGGCCTTCTGTACTGGGGGCAACTGGTTACCAAATAAGTTTAGATACAGGATCAACATGGATTGCTCCTTCTGGGGCTTTAGATCATGTAGTGACAGGGTTATTACCAGGTACAGATGTACAAATTTTAGTGCAAGCTCTAGGGGGAGATTGTACAAATCCTATCGATACTCATGTTTGCACAACAACAACCTGCCCCTTAACTTTTAATATAGATAATGTAGTAGATGTTGGGTGTAATGGTGGGAATGATGGTGAAATTACAGTCAGTGTTGGAGGGGGAGTAGGAACATTATCTTACCAGATTATAGCGCCTACTCTAGGAACAGCTCAGACTAATGGAACATTTTTAAATTTAGCGGCAGGTACCTATACAATAGAAATCGCAGATGCTACCTTAGCCTGCTCAGTTGCCCAATTTGTAACGGTTAATGAACCTACTCCTGTTACACTCGGAATTGCGATTACCTCAGATTATAATGGTGAAGATATTAGTTGTAATGGGGCAAGCGATGGTGAATTAACAGCAACAGCAGCTGGTGGAACAGCACCTTATACTTATCTATGGGATGATCCACTGGGACAAACTACAGCTATTGCAACGGGTTTAGCAGCAGGAACTTACAATGTGACAATGACGGATGATAATGGTTGTACTGCAACAATAAGTCAAACATTGACAGAACCAAATGCTTTAGTATTAACTACAGCAGGTACAGATGCAAGTTGTAATGGTGGAGCAGATGGAACGGCGACAGCTACAGCAACAAACGGAACAGGGGCTTATACTTATTTATGGGATGATGTAGGGGCACAAACTACAGCAACTGCAATAAACTTAGCAGCAGGAACTTATTGTGTAACTGTAACGGATGACAATGGTTGTACTATTACAGACTGTATAACTATTGGTGAACCAACAGCTTTGGCCTTAACCATAGCAGTCATTTCAGATTATAATGGTGAAGATATTAGTTGTAATGGAGTATGTGATGGTGAAGCTACGGTAACTGTAGTGGGGGGAACTGCACCATACACTTATTTATGGGATAATGCTACTGCACAAACCACAGCTATTGCAACGGGTCTATGTGCAGGAACGAGTAATGTCACAGTAACGGATGATAATGGTTGTACGGCTACAATTAGTGTAACCTTGACGGAACCAACTGCATTGACCTTAACAACAGATAGTACAGATGCAAGTTGTAATGGTGGAGCAGAT
>JAKVCT010000619.1 GCA_022448995.1 Saprospiraceae bacterium | reverse complement strand
GGACACCAAGTTAGTATGATTGAGCTCTTGGAAGATTCGGTTAAACATGCTCGTTTTTTGGCAGAAAATCACAAAGAAGATTTTCTTTTTGCACCTAGAATTCTTTGTGCCGATTTTTATGAGATTGAATTAGACGAGACTTTTGATATAGTTTGCTACTTTGATAGTTTTGGAATTGGTACAGATGCCGAACAACGTCAATTATTACATAGAATTTATAATTGGCTTAAGCCAGATTCTGAAGCCTTTGCCTTGATTGAAGTAGGCAACCCGATTTATTGGGCAAGTAGTGCTAAAGACCAAAAAATGGATTTTGGGGAGTATATACGTGTCTATGATTTTGATGCTACCACTTGCCGATTACTAGATTATTGGTATCCTAAAAAAAATCCGCAGCAAGCTGTTCACCAAAAACTGCGTTGTTACACCTTGCCTGATCTACAATTGTTATTGGAAGGTACAAACCTAAAAATTGATGCAGTCCTGCCTTCTGGCAAAATGGATTATGAACGTATGAAATGGATAGAGCAAGCAGAATTGATTGATTGCATGACTTATTATGTTCGTCTAAGAAAACAAGCATAAGTTTATCAATTCAACTTTTAGTAGATTAGGATATATTGCACAAAAAAATTACATTTGTCAAGAGCTTAATTTATGTTGGATTAATAAATAGTTAATCTAATCTTTACATTTATCTATCAAACACATTTAGAATGTCCTATTTTATAAGGAGGCTCTAAAGTAGCTCATCCATCTTTCTCCACCTTAAATTCTATCACTCCAATGGAACATATTCTTAGAGGTATGTTGGGGATTACTGTTTTAATAGGTATCCTCTATTTATTCAGCGCCAATCGCAAACATATTGATTGGAAATTAGTAGCTGCAGCCTTAGCATCTCAACTAGTACTCGGAATCTTAGTTTTAAAAGTTGATGTTGTCCAATCTTTTTTCTCTGTACTTTCTAGCTTTTTTACTACAGTTATTGACTGTACCCAAGAAGGTACTAAACAAGTATTTGGAGAGTGGCCTCAATTAGTTGGAATAGACTCGGTAGAATTTACCCCAAATGGTCCTAAAAGGACAGAAACCTATGTAGGTTATGTTTTTGCAATTCAAGTATTACCCACTATTATTTTCTTCTCTGCGCTTTCAGCCATTCTATATTATTTAGGTATCCTTCAAAAAATCATTTATGGTTTGGCTTGGTTTCTGAGTAAAATCATGCGCCTAACAGGTGCAGAAAGTATGGCAGCGGCAGCCAATGTGTTTATTGGACAAACAGAAGCCCCCTTAATTATCAAGCCTTTCTTGAGCAAAATGTCCAAGTCTGAAATTATGTGCCTAATGGTAGGTGGCATGGCTACAATTGCTGGTGGTGTACTGGCAGCTTATATCGGTTTCTTGGGTGGCAATAGTGATGCAGAACGTAGTAAATTTGCTATGCACTTGCTCACCGCATCTATCATGTCTGCTCCTGCGGCTATTTTAGCAGCCAAAATGTTATATCCTGAAACCAACAAGGAATTGAATACGCAAATTGAAATTCCAAAAGAACAAATTGGAGATAACCTACTAGATGCTATTTCAAAAGGAACTAGTGATGGGCTACGTTTAGCAGTTAATGTAGGGGCTATGCTCATTGTATTTACAGCTTTGATGTTTATGATGAATCAGATTACTACGAGTACTCTAGGTTCATGGATTCCTATTGGAGATGGAACACTTAATGAATATGTTGTTACTGCTTCTGGTGGTATGTTTGAAGGCTTTACTCTA
>JAKVCT010000618.1 GCA_022448995.1 Saprospiraceae bacterium | reverse complement strand
ATCATAGGGCCTACATACCTTGGAGGCTCCAATTTGGATGGATCTGGATGAAACCTGTGTCTCTGGAATAAAGAAAATAATCGTAAACTCCAATTACTCTATTGATATTAGCAAATAACACCTATGAGCCTTTGAGTTTTATCAATGAATGGCGTATCTGGTATATTAGTGCATTATTACTTTTTTACATCTTTTTTTCAGAGAGGTTTGTCTTGTTGACTTCTGGGAACCTCATAGAGGTTTTTTCTGGTATTATCACGCAAAAATGGGTTGCTCCCTCTGAGAGGTGGCTAGGTTTTCTTCCTTTCTTCCTTTTAGCTACGCTATCAACAGCTTCATCAGATTACATTGAATATGGCATTCCACGTCTTTGTAGCTATTTCATTCTAGTTTGGTTTATACATTCGCTTTTCAAAAACCTATTTAAACAAAACAAGGAAATACTACTTCAGAAGATCATTTCAGGGATTAGTATTTTACTATTAGTAGGTTATTTATGGCAGTTTTTTGATTCTGATTTTACTCATCTTGAGAGTAATAGCTACAATGGAATCACACGTCCGCCAAGGTTTCATGGCTTATTTGGGAACCCAAACAGCTTAGCGATCTTCTGTATGCTGTTTTTTATTTGGTGCTTTAGCATTTGGCGAATACATCCTCAGATCTTTCCTGATGTTATATGGATTATATTATTTGTGTTTTTGGCCTTCAATATGTTTTTGAGCAAATCTAGAACAGAGGCGATCGCTTTATTGGCTTTTCTGTATGTCTGGAAGTTTCCTAGAATGAGTTTTGTAGGTGTTTTAGTAGGGTTAATAGGCTTATTTTTCTTCCGATCTGAAATATTTGGATTTGCTGGGCGCTTATCAGTTTTTTTAGGTCTTACAGATTGGATAAGACCTGAAACCTTAAGAATTGGGGGAGGGCGGTTTATTGCTTATGAGTTTGGGTGGAGTTTCATTGGAGAGCATCCCTGGTTTGGGAATGGTTGGGGATATACTAATTTTTTATTCAGTAAATATGAAAGCTATTTAACTACCCAAGATCATATAGGCAATGCACACCAAAGTTTTTTAACCTTGTGGCTTGATACAGGCTTATCTGGACTGTTGCTATTTATACTAGGATGGTTCTTTTTTCTAAAGTCAGCTTTTTGGAAACAAAGACGTCTTATGACTGCCACCATAATAGCAGTTTTGATATCCGTTAACTTTGAATCTTGGCTAATAGCTTCTCTTAATCCTTTTACAATATTGTTAGTACTAATTGTAAGTACCTTGGCAGACTATGATGATGCTAAGTCAGTCTCTTACTATGATGGAGATATGTAATACTTATCGTTGATTTTAAATAAAAAAAGCCCCTGCAAGGCAGTAGGGCATTTCCTGTCATCAAAAGTATATGTATCTAGGAGGGCAAAGCTACACCTTTTTATAGGGTGTCAAAATATTTTTGAAAAAATATTGACAGAATGCCTTTTAGCATTGTATAGGGGTATTAGCTACTTGAAATTTAGTCTTATTTCTAAATGAGTAATGCCACCACTCGGTTCTAATACTGCCAAAACCACTTGATTCCATTACTGACCTAAGCTGTTTCCTGTTTTCTAGAATTTCAGTAGGTAAATCTGTGAAATCTTGGTGAGCTTTTTTACCAAAGAAATCAAATTCAGTTCCCATGTCAAGCTCTTTGCCATTGGCTTCTACTATTGTGATATCTACTGCACCACCACGATTATGGATTGAGCCAATTCCTTTATATGGATTAGCCACATAGCTTGGATTAGG
>JAKVCT010000617.1 GCA_022448995.1 Saprospiraceae bacterium | reverse complement strand
AAGTCAAAGGTATTGATAACATCATAATCTTCTTGCACACAGGTTTCTAATAATTTATCTAAGGTTGGTGCAAACACCAAATCAACATCGCAATAGCCCCAATACTTGTATTCGGTGATATAGTCGGCAAAGGTAGCCCCATACATTGGACGAATATCACAAAGCTTGTAGGGTTTGTGTATTTTGATAGGAACGCCTATTTTTTCTTCGAATAGCTGCTCTACACGCTCCATAGGTATGTCAATTACCTTAACATGTTCAGGAAGGTTATAATCAATTTTTAAATCTGTAAAAAAGATAAAATCTACCTTTTGTAATGGGCGACAACTCTCTACAAAAAGATTAAAAAAGGAAGGAATTCGACCATAATAAGGTATTAGAACCGCTATATCTCTTTTCATATATAGAAATCTGTTAATTCATATTGATAGTTATAGATAATAATCTACTAATATCACTTAGATAAAGAAGATAATAACATTCGCCCAACAGTTTTGGCTAAAAAGCCTTTGATAAAGGGAATTTTAGTCCTGTTGAAAAAATGCACTACCCTAAAATAAGCTGAACACATACTTCGTGTAAAGCTAGATTGTACCAAAGGTAAGTATAAGTTTACTAATTTTCGGAAAACCTGTTTATCGACTTGACTTTCAATTGCATTTCGCTCAATCATATGGAACATATCTTTAGCCATAATTTTCTTGAGTAACGTCTGCTCCTCCTCATTGGCCAAGCCCAATAACTTATGGACAGAAGATAGCTTGCTCTCTATGTAAGGAGAGCTAAAACGTTTGTTAGAAATGCGATGCTTATCGTCAAAATGGTGGCGCCAATAAAAATCGGGCCCCAAATCATAAAAATCAAACTGAAAATCATCTATGATCGCACGGATATACAAATCAACATCTTGCCAAACTTTCAGAGATTCATCCCATCCTAGTTTCAGAATAGCTTCTTTTTGCCAAAGTGCACTTGGGTTGCACCAACGTGGTGTTGGCTCTAGATATTCGGCTAGACCAATTTTGCCGTTGGTCTTGTTGGGTGTTCCAATCACATTTGGATTGTCCCCTACCTTTTCAGAGAAGATACCTCCTTGAAATAAGTAAAAGTCTAACTCCTGTTGTTGAGCTGTTTTAACTCTACGTTCCAAGCAGTCTGGTGCAAATAAATCATCAGAATCAAAGAAGATAATATAATCCCCTTTAGCCACTTCTAACCCCATGTTTCGGCAAGTGGGTGCACCTTTGGGTAGTCGAGTTCGCTGCCAAAACTGGATACGACCCTCCTTTTGTACATAGCTTTTGACGACCTCTTGAGTACCGTCCTCTGAACCATCATCGATTACGATACATTCCCAATGTGGATAGGTCTGTCCAATGATAGAATCTAAAGTTTCTCCTATCAGACTAGCTCTATTGAATGCAGGTATAATAATGGTTACCAATGGTTGACTCATTATAGTGTATTATTTTACTAGGTTACGATAGCGATCAGCTACTTTCTCATCCGAAAAATGAGCTAAAAGTATTTGCTTGTTTTCCTCCTTTTGCTCAGGGCTCAATGTTTTTTGTATATCGATGGTGTTGTTTTCTATTTTGAAGATAGTCGTCCCTCTTTTGGTCAATAAATCATAAAATGGATTTTTAGGTACTAAATATAAATCCGCATTACGCATCAGTGCACTCCATACACTTGCTCCACCTTGTGAACGATGTTGGTTCAATATAATCTTATTGCAAGATGCCAATATTTGATTGAACTTATGTGGAGGCATAAAATCTAGTAAA
>JAKVCT010000616.1 GCA_022448995.1 Saprospiraceae bacterium | reverse complement strand
CGAGGCTTTTTAACGAAGTGCAGCGCAAAAAGGCTGATTGAATTAAATACAAATTAATTGTGGCTATCTACTTAAGTACTGTTATTGGCTTTCCAATAAGTATTCCAAAATAAAAATAAAAATTAAGGTTTCTAATGAATTTTATATTTATGGTTTGTATTTTTTGATTTTGGATTAGTAAGATTATAAAAAAATCACTGCCTAGTCATAGACCAAACTACTGGACAGCAAATGCTCTATATTCAGTCAACACCAAGTGTTTATCGAACACCAATTCTTCAATAACTTCCAACCTGTACTTGAAAATCGTGTTTATTTTTTATTAAACTAAGGAATACCGTAAATATTCTTAGAATTATCTTCTGTTTATCTTGAAGTTGTTTAAGAATCATCTTCATTACATCAAAATCATTGATTTAGCTTTGCTGAATTTCTGCACTAAATTTGATTCTTAAACAACTTCAAACTGTAACTCCAAAATAAGTATGTTTTTTATAAAAAAACTCTTAGTAAAGCCCTATTCTCCAAAATATCCACATTCATAATCGAACAACAGAGGCTTAAAATATGTTTGCTTTTGTGCAACGATTAATTATTTTTGTACTATTCTATTTTTTAGTTAAAATAACTATGCTAACCAATCTGCAGTGATTTTGAATAATCACTTATTATAATTCTAAGACAGACTCATGGACAAACACGTAAAATGCTTGATCATTGGATCAGGCCCTGCAGGTTACACTGCTGCCATTTATGCCGCTCGTGCGAATATGAACCCAGTTTTGTACACAGGTAGAGAACCTGGAGGACAATTAATGATTACCACAGATGTAGAAAATTATCCAGGTTATCCCAAAGGTATCATGGGACCTGAAATGATGGAAGATTTCCGCCAACAAGCAGAACGCTTTGGGACAGAAATTAATACTGGTGTAATGATCAGCAAAGTAGATTTGACTGGTCCTGTACACAAGGCTTGGACAGACCAAGGAGATGAAATTCATGCTGATTCTATCGTTATCGCAACTGGAGCATCTGCTAAATGGTTAGGTTTAGAATCTGAACAACGCCTACAAAACAAAGGTGTATCTGCTTGTGCTGTTTGTGATGGTTTCTTCTACAGAGGAAAAGAAGTATCTGTAGTAGGTGGTGGAGATACTGCTGCTGAGGAAGCAAGCTACTTGAGCAAGTTATGTCCTGTAGTACACATGTTTGTACGTAGAGATGAATTGCGCGCTTCCAAAATCATGCAAGAGCGTGTATTGAATAATCCTAAGATCAAGGTTCACTGGAACACTGAAATCGAAGAAATCTTGGGTGATGATGATGTTACTGGTGTGCGTTTGAAAAATAATAAGACGAACGAAACTAGTGAGCTAGCTTTAGGCGCTGTTTTCGTAGCTATTGGTCATCAACCTAATACTCAAATCTTTAACGATTGGTTAGATATGGACGGAACAGGTTACTTAATCACTAAGCCTGATAGTACCAAAACTAATATTGATGGGGTTTTCGCTAGTGGCGATGCTCAAGATAATGTTTACCGCCAAGCGGTAACTGCTGCGGGAACTGGCTGTATGGCTGCCCTTGATGCAGAGCGTTATTTGGCTGAAAAGGGGCTAATTTAATAGATACTGATATAGTATATAGCAACAATATGAGGAGTGAAATCAAATTATTTGGTTTCACTTTTTTTATTTTATAATGTTGTGTTGGGGCTGTCCGAAAAGGCAAGTTTCGAAAAATAGAACCCAATAAAATTTTGGATTTTATTTTTTCTTTGTTGCGA
>JAKVCT010000615.1 GCA_022448995.1 Saprospiraceae bacterium | reverse complement strand
TCATGGCCTCTTTGAGCAGAGGCAATTTATCGGCTTCATTCATAGAAGACGAAATATCCAAGACAAAAATTAAATTGTTAGTAGCAAAACCATTGAGTGAAGGATCTCCTACTTCGGGGTTGTTCTTCTTTGCTTGAGCAATAGAATCTGCCCTGAGACTATCTTGTTTTGCTTTTGCTATACTATCTAGTCTCAATTTCATGAGGCTATCCTCTTTCGCTCTCTCCAACATCAATTTCTTAATCAAATCTTCTGCATCTGGCAAGCTGTCTATTTTCTCATCAGCATAAGCCGGTACATCTGGATAGATTACCTCAAAGAGAAAAGGCATTTCGTGATCTCTCAGCCAATAGATACTACTATTATCAATCATTTTATTGAATAAAGTGACCATTCCATCACCATAGCGATTATATTCTGGAAGCAAGGCGGCATTATAATAGTAATAACTTGGCTCATGTAATAAGCCTTGATATTTAGGACTTGATATATATTGCTGTGCAACACCTAATATATTTTTTGATTTTTTAAGAATATTATCGAATCGGCGTTGAGGTGATTTTAGAGATTTCGGATCAGATTCTATTCCCGAAAATAGTTTTTCTTTTTTAGTTTCTAATGCGCGAATCAGCTCTGCCAATTTTGCTCTATTGTAGCTCAATGAGCTACTAGTATCCTTAGAGCGAATGGCTTTGATGACGATTTTGGATTGACTAATTAGCGGCTGCAACTCTCTGATCAAGTTCAAAAAGACACTATCTATCTGCGGATGTACATATTGTCCAATAATAGTACGCAAACTCCAGTGCAGTTTCTCTTGTAAAGTAAACATATCGTAATACAGTACTTCTACCCTACGGAGAACTTTGTAGCCTTTTGCTAGAATACTATCTTTACGATATTCTTCCGAAAGGATGTATTTATTCAAGGTTGCACGTGCAGCCTCTATTTCGTCCAACACGCCAACAATTTTGCTTACTTGTTTGAGTGGCTCTCCCCTTTCTTTGTATGGGATATAGATATTATCATTATAAATTTCATTGAATAGCTCTCTAGGGTAGACCGGAAAATAGTCATAGTTGGTCAATACATTCTGTTTGGTATAGACAATACGATCCGCTCGCCCCTCGACAAAATCATCGAATTGCATATTCAACTCTATAAAATCAGCATACATAATATTGACGGCGTATACCACTTCATTAGAGTACTGGATATAATTATTAAGGGCTCTTGATGTTGCTTTAGATAATCGTTGGGTTTGCGCGTAGGTGATCGAGCTAGACAAAAGCCAAAGAGCTAATACAATTATATAGATATGTTTATTTGTTAACTTCATTACAAGCCGCACCTAGTTAGCTAGGGGCTAGCAATAGGCACATAATAATGTTATTTTTTTGTTTTAGTTTTTCTATTTGGATAATACACAAAACGTTTGCCAAGCTGATACACTGATATCCTGTGTTATGTTTTCGATGTAATAAGAGCCTGCAGATGGATCGACCACTCTATTCATAAAGCTCTCTGAAATCAATAAGTGATGTACATTACGAGCTATTCGTCTAGTAAATTCATCCGACTCTTTTACGCCATTGCTTGGTACAATCGCAATACTATTTGCTCCAGCTACCGCAGCAGACATAGCCTGCGTAGTAGAGCTAATCATATTCCAATATTGGTCATCTTTTGTCTCGCTAAGTGTCGTCTGAACAGCCAAATATGGATAGATAGCTTTTTCATATTCGTAGGCTTCTAGCAAGGCTAACCATAGGCGTCTAAAAGCCCTGAGT
>JAKVCT010000614.1 GCA_022448995.1 Saprospiraceae bacterium | reverse complement strand
TTTCTTTCTCTAGGAAGTCTTGACGCAAAATTGGGTGTACTGACGCTTTGGTTGATGAGTTTATCCATATTACTAGGGAGGTAGCCAATACGATTATTACGCTCAATATTCCTGTTATTATTGGTACGTACAAAACGATTGGTAGGGAGCCAGTTGACCTGCTCAGAAAGGCTATCTGTCTGGCCTGAGAAAGTCTGCATATTCTCGAGCATTGCTTGCTCCGAAGCCATTGCGGCAGAGATAGTCGTGTTGGGCGCGAGTGCCAATGCTGTATCATTGCTATCTTTGGCTTCTATCTTGATCATACCACCAGTTTCAATAATTTCACCATCGGAGGTCGTTTGTAGGTTTTGGATAATCATATCTTGCAGGCTGTAGGCTTCTTGTAGACTTATTGTTACAGGCCCTGTAACGAGGTTGCCAGCAGGATCTACAAAGCTATTAGGTGGAATTTGTAGAACAGTTCCTTTTTTTCCTTCAATAATACCACCCGTCGTTCCATTAATATCAAAAGTTTGAACGATGTCATTGCTACCTAGTTTGTTTAGAAACTCCTTGAGTTTCTTGTTGCTTGGAGTACTAGAATTTGCTTTTGGAACGATAGTATTAGACAGTCCTGCTGTTGTTTGATGCCAGATCAGATCCACACGGCGATAGTTTGTTCGCATTTCTTCCGTGATTGTAGTGCTACTAGAAAGTTGTTCCGCATCTAAGATACTAATTTGCTCCTCTGATATATTTAGCTCTAGCAATAATTGGTAGATGTGTTGGGCTCTAGCTTTAGCAATTTTTTCATTAGTACTTTTGCGACCAATATCGTCCGTAAAAGCTTGTAGTTCTAGCCGGTCATTGGGAGATAGTGCTTGTTGGTCAAGGAATGCAATTAGAATATTCTTCGCTTCGGTTAGATTGGCAAGACTTGTCTTGCCACGATCAAAGTAGAAGCTCGTTTTTTGAGAAGTGGTGGGACCCAGCTCGTTCTTTTGGGCAAATAATTGTAGGCTACTAATTGTCATTAGTAACAAAAATAAAAAAGTCTTCATGGATGCAAGTGTTCTAAATTAGAAAATAAATGCTCTGATTTAGAAAATGCAACCACAAAGACTTAAGTAGGGTTTAACCTTCAGTATTAAGATTTATTTAACGTTTTGATGCTTTTATTACTTACTTATGTACTAATTTATCTACAGCAACTTTTACTCCTTCTTTAACAGAGGATTCCTTACTGTTTTCAGAGTTGTTAGCTTGTTTCACCAAACTGGCCATATCCATTTCTGGTAGTGCTATATCACTAGCTAGCCTCAATGTCAAATTAATTATTTAACTACAAAAACTCCTTAGATATTTAAGACAACACAATGATAGAAGATGTTATCTGTATTTCCTACGCTCAATTGATGAACAGTCGTTTTCAGTTTATGAATGGTGTTCAATTGCTATACTAAAGTCAATGCCTCTGAAGTTTTTCCGAAGTACTTGTTCTGTGATACCTTCTTTTTGTAGGATAGCTTGTCGTTTTTGG
>JAKVCT010000613.1 GCA_022448995.1 Saprospiraceae bacterium | reverse complement strand
GAATGTGCAGACAATTGCAAAGCATAAGATTAATTTCATTTCGATAGACTTTGAATTTATTGCCTTTATAAGGTGCTATTCAATAGAGGTTACAAATGGGTTTCATCAAATCATTTACCCAACTTCTTACTTACTCTTTGATAGTTAATATTGTCCTCTACTCTTTGATACAGAATCAACAATGAATTGAGCGTATCCACGTCTTTGGGCTTTGCGTGTTCAGCCTTTTCTAAGGAGGTGATAGATTTCTTAAATAGAATGTCTGCTTCTTTCATTTTTGCCGCAAAGGCTTTGTCATCAGATAGTTGCAAAGCAACATTATTAAGCTCTACTCCCTGATTAAAGTATAGTGCGCCTAAATTGTAGTTAGCATCAAAGTAATCTGGTTTAATTATAAGAGCGTTTTTATAAGCAGTTTCTGCCTCTTTCGGTTTTCCGAGTCCATCCAAAACAGCACCTAAGGTATATGGTAGGTAATAATTCTTTGGGTCGAGCTTTATAGCCGAATTCAAATTTTCAATAGCTTTTTGATTATCACCATTTGCTAAATTCAAATTCACTTCAGCTATAATTAAATCAGTGCTTCTGGGGTGGATTTTCTTAAATTTAGAAGTTTTGAGTAGGCTTGGTCATATCGTTTGTTTAAACGCAATAAATCAACAATTCTAACACAAGAAAGCAAAGAGTTATAATTGATATTTATAGATTTTGAATACCACTCTACTGCTATTTCAATATACCCTCCTTTATCTGCGGCAGCTGCACACATATATGTTGCTGATGAGTCTATTTCCTTTCTTAGTACTGCGCAATGCGCCGCAGTAGCATATCTCTCAGAGGCAAGTTTGTAGCTACCTTTGATATAAGAGAATTCAGCATCACTGCTCATTCTTTCACCAATTTTTCTCAACTTCTCTTCAATTTCAGGTCTGTTGGGATTGGCAGGATCGATTTCTAGTGCTTTCGAAAAAGCTTCATAGCTCACCATTGGAGCTTTTCTGTCTAGATTGCAGTAATCCTTACTAGTGCTGGTGAAAATTCCATAATAAATGTACCCCCCTATAGATCCAAGTACGAATATCATGTTTAGTATTTTCAGCTTCGATTGCTATGTCAATTTCTTTTTTAGCCTTGTCTAATTCACCATCAATATAGTATCCATAGGCTTTAGTGAAGGGAGTTACTTGAGCAATAGTAGAACTAGTGGCAAGAATTAAACATAGAATAAAAAGTCGTTTTTGCATGGCAAAAGTATTTAAGTAGTGTGGTATTTGTTGTAAAGCTATGCATTATAAGTGTGCTGCAGTATATGTCAATGAACTAAACACTTAGGTAACTGGTTATTAGAGTAATAGAGAATTGTTAAACCTTCACAATTAGTAATTTATAGAACATGATTGATCAATTTGAGTCTATCACTCCGCTCTTTGGAATACAATTATCTACAACAATTCAGTTTTCCAGAGCTTAAATTTATTTTTTACTTGCTGTAATGTGCAAATTTATAAAATAAAAAAACCGGTTTTCTTACCAAGAATCTTATTG
>JAKVCT010000612.1 GCA_022448995.1 Saprospiraceae bacterium | reverse complement strand
GATTTTGGAGTGCCACACTATCTGTAGCAAAAGCTTTTTTTAAGCTACCTAAGTGCTTTTCAGAGCACTGACAACCTAAGTCCAGAGCTGTCAACAGCTTACATTCTAGGTTCGTTCTATCCTCATTAGGACTATCATTTTGCCACCAACAATCATTGCCAATAAACGTTGCAACATACCCTAAGGCCAGACACTCAACATCAGAGGCTTCTTGTGTATAGTTGGTATTGATAGATAGTTCTAAAATAGACTCACCAGTTGTGGTATCTACAGTTGATATACGTGTTAATACACGAACTTGATGATCTGCTGATGGTATATATGCTTCATAACGATTGAGCGTAGTGGTTGGTGTATCTGCTGATTCTTCTGGTGTACAGCCAATTAGACTAATGAGGATTAATAAAATGCTTAAGTTTTTCATTCGTTGATTTTTATAATTATAGGTTCAATTATTCTGCATAAAAAGAAGGTGATGCCGCTGAAATATCAATGTCTGGGTAGGCTTCTTTAATTCTATTTTCTACAGAATAGGTCGTGTAAAACGATTGGAGCTTAGGGAGTTTATTTAGGTCCATTCCTAATGATATTAACCCAGTATTATTGGTATTAATATAGCTTAAATTAACTAAGCTTTCTATTGTTTTTGGGAGCCTTGTAATCTTCATCCCAGCTAGATTGAGATAGGATAATTTAGTCAAGTTCCCAATTTTCATAGGTAATTTAGTGATGTGATAGTTGTTGGATAAGTTTAGGTATACTAGGTTGTATAGAGCAAAAATATCTTGTGGAATAACGTCTAAATCACTTCCTCTTAAATTCAGGTGTTCGAGTTGCTCCAATCCCTTCAATTGAAGATTTGCATGAGCACTATCTAAACTCGTGTAGGAGAGGTCTAAAACTCTTAGATTGCTCAACTTATTAAGGGGGCATGATGTGGCTTTTAGATTATCTTGATTGTACTTGATATGGAGTTGTGCAAGCTGTTGTAGTTGGCTAATCTCAACGGGTAACGCTTTAAGTTGAGTTTGTATTAGAATGATTGCTTTGAGTTGTGTGTGTGCAAATAGTTTGGAGGGCAGTTCAGCCAACGCAGTATCTTGCAAAAATAGCGCTTCAGTTTGAGCATCAAGCTCGTCCAGACTTGTTGCAACTCTATAGTAATGACTACTTACATGAGGAATAAGGTATTTTATACCATTCTTATCTGTAGCCATCATATAATATGAAACAGGACGATTGTCTTTAAATCTAGAACGTAGAAAAAATCCAGTAGTATCTGATTCAATAGGAACAATGGTCTGATACCTATAATTAAAAGCTAATGACTCAATAGAAGACCAATTCCCCAGCTCCAAAACAGTGCGTCCTTGTTTAGTCTCAAAATGCCAGAGACTATCTTTTTTGATTAAGACTAAATCGCGCAAATCCCATAATTTAGGTAGAGAAGAATCCACTTTAGTGGTTACCACGTGGGGAGTCATATCCGAGGGAGTAGTTTCATTGCTAGAACAAGCAACTAAAACAGTAAAGCATAAGAGTAAAAATGTGAATTTCATCGTTAGTATTTGTATCACAAATTTATCAAATTGTAGGCCAGTGTAAAAACGAAAAAAGTCCTAAAATTAATTATTTAAGATGTGTTTTTTGGTGTAAAGTGTTGTTTTGTAGTTGGTTGTGGTGTGTGTTGGTTAATGGGCTAAGCAAAGTGGAAAGTGCAGATGCTTTAGGAGATGGTAGTTTTGGAGAGTAAGTGGTCATTACACTATTAGGGTGTGGTTTAAACCACACCCTAATAGTGT
>JAKVCT010000611.1 GCA_022448995.1 Saprospiraceae bacterium | reverse complement strand
AATTATCTACAGAACAGATTCAAACTAATATCATTTATAAAGCTGTGGGACCTATCACAGAGTCTGATGTTAACCTTGCGACAGCCTCAGATGCTATTATCATTGGATTTCAAGTTCGTCCAAACCCTATGGCTAAGAAATTAGCGGAGCAAGAAAGTATTGAAATCAAAACATACTCTGTTATCTATGACGCTATCGAGGAAGTAAAAGCAGCTCTAGAAGGTATGCTTGAACCAAAAGAAGAGGAACGTGAAGTAGGTATGGTAGAGATACAACAGGTATTTAAAATATCTAAAGTTGGTGCAGTTGCAGGTTGTTTAGTACAATCTGGTAAGATTACTAGAAATAGTTTCATCCGTGTTATTCGTGATAATATCGTAGAATATCCCAAGAAAGAAGGGGCGCGAGGAGAACTGTCTTCATTGAAGCGTTACAAAGATAATATTAATGAGGTGAAGAATGGAATGGAGTGTGGTTTAACGATTAAAGGCTACAATGATATCAAAGAAGGAGATATGATCGAAGTTTACGAAATTGTAGAAGTAAAACAAACTTTAGATTAGTAAATCAATAAGATTATCAAAATGATAAAAGAAAGACCAACAGTTCTGTTGGTCTTTTTTATTTGAAGTTGGTTAACTCATTTTTAATCCTCTTTAGCTATTTGAGGTGCTTCACCAAAACAATAGAGATTACCGTTTCTAGAAGCAACATAAATTTTTCCATCATCAACAAAAGGTGTAGCTTCAAATTCTTTGGCAAATTTATCCAACAGTTTAAAATTAAGGCTGTCGTCATGTTCAAAGACATATAAACCATTATAACCTGCTGCGACTATTCGGTTCCTTACAAACAGAGGGGTTGATATTGATTCTCCTGTCTTATATTTAAAAAGCTGTTTTGGAGTTGGCATATATGTTTTACCATCAAATGCAAGAACAGAATCGTTTTTCACAGTAGTTTTAGTATCAATAACATACATAAAACCATCAATTGCTGTAAATACTGCCATATTAGGGATGTGCTTACTTTTATAAACATCATTAATTGTTGCAGAGCCAATTATGCCACCTTTCCAAGAAGCAAATGTTTTATTATCTGTAGGAAAGTACCAAACTGCAGCATCTTTAGGGGCCTTAGATGGGTCTAATTTCAAGACACCACCCTTGCCTTTAATATATTGTTTTTCGACAGTTATTAGTATGCAACTGTCATCCGTAATTATAGGAGATCCGTCAATATCAGAGCCTATAAAATAATCCCAATCAATTTTTTGACTATCTAGATTGTATCCCCAAACATGTCCAGAGCCCGAAGCTATATAGATACGATTCCCTAAGCGAGCAGGTGAGGCTTCTGTTACAAGGTTACCACCGTGTGCCTTTTTATCAGTTTTGGTGAATAAAGTATCATCATTTTTATAAATTTCTGGCTGCAATAAACCATCTTGTAAAGATGCACAATCTCGATCAGGACTAAATATTGTAAAGATACCATTCTCCAAACCAATATACGCTGTATCATTCCAGATGAGTGCAGATGCATCTACGTCTCGACTGTAGCACCGAGTTCTTGCGCTATTTAAACGCCAGAGCTCTTCTCCTGTAAAATAAGACACACATCTAAAACTTGGAATATGTTTGGCATTTAAACGAGCACCAGCTCTGCTGCCTTGTAGGATAACACAGTATTCTTTCAAGGAATCTGCGTTATGATTAATCCATAGAGTACCTGTACCTTTTATAACATCATCAAATTTATATTGCCAAATTAATTCCCCAGTTGAGGCATTGATTTTTTTTA
>JAKVCT010000610.1 GCA_022448995.1 Saprospiraceae bacterium | reverse complement strand
AGCGCAAAAAGGCTGATTGAATTAAATACAAATTAATTGTGGCTATCTACTTAAGTAGGTGGACATAATTAATTTTACAATAACCACGAAGTGCTCTGCGAAGCAAAAAACGAAGTTGTAATGAGCTAAATCAAGGATTTTTAATGCAATAGATTCAAAAAATCCCCCCAACTTTTGTGTTAGATAATTTTATCTACTTATCTAAACCAAAATTATTTCCTATCTCCAATAACGCATCAAAATCACCAAGAGATAGGTTTTGATTACAATTAAGAGCATATCTAAAATTAGTGTATTTATTAATATGAGTACAATTTTGGCTTTGCTGAGCACTTCGTAGCTTTGAATAAAAAGTCCTAGACTTCTTATCTACCTTAGGAATTGGAAACTTGCTTAATTCTGTACTGGAATCTTCTTTAATTCACCTTCTGGTGTCATCCAAATATATTCTTTCTGAATACGACGCCCATCTTCCACTACAAATTTGATCTTCATATTATACATAAATTGAACAGCTGGTTCCACAATAGTTGAGTTGACCACAATATCAAACTTATTATAAGGTACCTTATCATAGAACATGGTGGTTGGCTTACGAACATTAGTAACCTTTCCTCTCTTAGCTTCTAAAGAAGAACTTGTGAAAGCCTGATAACCAGAATAACGATCCTCGGGAAAAGCAATGTAACGATCTTCACTCACAATGCGATGTGCTGCATCAATCTCTACTCCCAGTTCATCTACTAATAATACGATTTCTTTGGACATGTGGTCGATAGATCTTTTTCTCAACTCTTTAAAAATAGCTTCGTGATCCTCTACAAAATAGTCTACACGTACTAAATCATATATCTCATAACGTGCTGCTAATGTGACTAATTGAGGTAAGAGTTTACTACTAGCAAACTTAATATGTACATTTTGCTGAATCTCAAACCCTTTGGGGATCTCATTATAGTTGGTACTAAATACTTTCTTGTCTACTTCATATTCATAAACTGGCAAAAAGGTAATCATATCCAAGTGAATATCATTTTGATCAATACCTAAACGCTGTACTTCATTGACAAAACCTTTATAACGCTCATTCAATAAACGAACTGTTTCATCTGCATTTTGCCCTACTTGTGTAATGTTAAAGATGGCTACTTGAGCATCTGGTTTTTTATTGTATAATGCATTGATTTCTAAAACCATTGTCTTATTATCTATCCACTTAGCATTAGGCAAATAAGTAGATGCAGGATTTGATAAAGAGGAATTATAATTATCTTTTGCTCTATAATTGCCTGAGGCTTGTGCATATAAATTGTCCGCAGGATAAATAAAAGTTACCAAAAGGAGTAATGAAAGAATTTTTTGCATAATTTTATTAGTTTATGTGTAATGGTTATTTACAGTATGATGCTTTATAAGCCTTTGCTCATTGATTTTTAGCTTCGCAGAACCCTCACCACTATTAATCAACTGATAATCAACCAATAAGTAAATGTATTTTTTATTTTTTTACCAAAAAATTAACGAGCTATTAAAGATTATTTAAGTGTTTTTTGTGTGATAAGAAATTAGCATTTTGCTTCGCAGAGCACTTCGTGGTTTACTTCGTAGAGCCCTTCGGGGTTTGCTACGCAGAGCCCTTCGGGGTTTTTTAATTTAACAAGGTAAAGGTTCTGCCTAATACCCCTTGAAAAGGTTCGGAGGCGAAGCCGACTGTGGCAAGCTTTGCTACCACCATCGGTATTATGGTAGGTTCTTTAACACAGTTAAATTGAATAAAAGGCAATTTATCGCCTAAAAAACTACTT
>JAKVCT010000061.1 GCA_022448995.1 Saprospiraceae bacterium | reverse complement strand
TTTTCGCCTCGTTCAGCATCAAAAAACCTTGTGAATTTGCTTCGCAGAGCCCTTCGGGGTTATTATAAAATTAATTACGTCCACCTACTTAATATATATTTTTTATCAAATATGGCTTGGGACTAAACCAAGAAATAATAGCTATATCAATTTATGAAGTTTAAGGAATTTTTGTGGATTTTCTTAGCAGCCTTATTAATTTGGGGCATAGGAAATGAACTCAATTTAGCTACAGCTAAGACAAAAGCAGAACAAACTGGGCGTAAAACCACAGTTTATGATTATATGATAGAGCATCCTGATCGCACAGGATACACTCCACATATTCACTACATATTGCAGGGTGATGGATATACATTAGATCCAAAGGAACCAGAGATGGACGTGAGGCGATCTCCGGGCTATCCATTTTTCTATGCCGCTCATTTTCTGATGTTTGGAGAAGAGACAAGCTTTCTAGTTCTACGTTATACACAACTCTTACTATTTGGGTTATCTTGTGTTTGGATGGGGTTATTGGTTTATAATTTTAGTAATAATCGGAAATGGGCAAAATGGGCAGCCATAATTTATGCAATTTCTCCTACTACCTCCATGCATGTTTATTTTGCAATTACAGAAGGGATTATTCCATCATTAAGTATACTAGTCCTTTATTTATATTCCAATTATTATAAGAGTCAGAAAAAGAGTTTATTATATTGGATGGGTTTGTGTTTGGGGGCTATATTCCTAATACGTCCTGTAATGGGAGTCATGCTACCTGCTATATTTTTAGCTATAGTGAATTATCGTAAACTATTTACACTCCAACATATTAAAGAGTTATTTGTAGCAGGTCTAATTTACGGAGCAGGTTTTGTAACTTTGGTAGCTCCTTGGGTGATTCGAAATTATATACATACTAATGGAGAAATCATCGTGGCAGAGAAGTTTTATCAGGAGGCACCTATGAACTTTGGTCGGAGTCACCTGTACTTCCGAACTTTATGTTCTGCTTGGCAGAATACAGGAACAGGAGTTGCTGAGCTATTCTCTCATAAATTACGCAATGATATTATCCGAAAAGATACTACTGCTGCTTACCAAAGAATTGAGAATTTTATTGAAGCACAACCTAAAGATGTTTATACGATAATTGATAAGCAGGAGTTTAAGCAAGCGTTGTATGAATTGCATACTTGTTTCCAAGCTACACTAGCATATCGAGAGGCACATCCTGATGCTATTCGAAAGGATTGGTTGAACTTGCCCTGTCAGTTTGAGCTCAAAGATAAGTTTAAAACTATGTGGACAACTTACAAAGGCAAACGTGCATTAAATTATTATGGTATAGTACCAGCAAAGAGTTTATTTAAATTTATATTTCAGAGTAGTACACAACATATTTTATTCTTAAACCCTAAGGATGGTCAGCTTGGTCTATTGGGTTTTGGAGGAAAATTATATTGCTTTGCAATGAATGCAGGAGCCTTTGTATCACTTTTGTTATTTTTGTTGTTTGCCAAGAATAGTAGAGATTTAAGAATTATTTTTTCCTTTATCCTAATTGTTAGCTTATTGGTGTTTTTATATTTGCTGAGGCATTTAGAGAACCGCTACATGGTTCCTTTGGTTCCTTTTGCAAGTATAGCATTAGGTTATTGGGCATATCTGATCACCGATTTATTTCTTAAGCGATTGAAATCAAAACCAAACTCATAAGTACTGTGTAACACAAATTTGTTTAATCAAATTAAAAATATAATTAATCAAAAATGGAAGCATTTATAGAACCTATTGAAACAGCCTGGGAGAATAGAAAACTATTGAAAGAGGAAGAAACTCAGAATACCATTAGAGAGGTCATTGATCTATTGGACAAAGGGGTTGTTCGTGTGGCAGAGCCCACTGCAGATGGATGGAAGGTAAATGAGTGGGTTAAAAAAGCAGTGGTGATGTATTTCCCTATTCAAGAGATGAAAACAATAGAGGTTCCTCCCTTTGAATTTCATGATAAAATTCCGCTAAAAAAGGATTATGCTAAATTGGGGGTACGTGTGGTTCCTCATGCAATTGCACGTCATGGTTCGTATGTTGCACGAGGAGTGATTATGATGCCTAGTTATGTCAATATTGGAGCGTATGTAGATAGTGGAACGATGGTAGATACCTGGGCAACTGTAGGATCTTGTGCTCAGATTGGCAAAAATGTGCATTTGAGTGGTGGGGTTGGAATCGGTGGAGTATTGGAGCCTTTACAAGCCGCACCAGTAATTATCGAAGATAATTGTTTTATTGGTTCGCGTTGTATAGTAGTGGAGGGAGTACATGTAGAACAAGAGGCTGTTTTGGGAGCAGGTGTTGTGATTACACAATCCACTAAGATTATTGATGTATCTGGAAAAGAACCTGTTGAGTACAAAGGACGTGTTCCGGCTCGTTCGGTAGTAATTCCTGGTACATATACAAAATCATTTCCAGCTGGAGATTATCAGGTACCTTGTGCCTTGATTATTGGACAACGTAAGGAGAGTACAGATAAGAAAACTTCCTTGAATGATGCTTTACGTGACTTTAATGTTGCGGTGTAGTTGATTTTATCGAATACAGGTCAAGGCATGATGCAATACGATTCCAAACGTAACAGCAACATTCAAACAAGGTGTATGTCCTGTGTTGGGTAAATATACACTGTGTTGGATCTGTGGAAAAAGCTCGGGAGGAATTCCATCTCGTTCATTACCAAAAAGAATCAAGTCATTATCCTGAAAGACAAACTCATTGAGGTGGGTCGCACTAGGCTCTACTAAGGTAGCAATGGTGCGACCTTCGTGTTTTTGTAAAAAAAAGTCTATATTTTCTACCTTTTCTATCTCAATATGTTCGATAGCACCTGCAGTCCAAACCCTAGCCATATGTGCCATTTCTGCACGTGCTTTTTTACTTTGGTTAGGAGGCAGTAACAGGTTGTTTTGATCAAAAATATAGACTTTTTTTAAACCGTAGAACTCAGCCGTTCGAATCATAGAAGAGAGATTGGGACGATACTGAGGAGCATAAAATAAAACTTTCACAAAAAGAGAGGTATTCGCAATGAGCTTTGACTCAAGCTCAAAATAGATTTCAAAAGAAATTAAGTAATAAGTAGATAGACGTAATTAATTTTAGGTATGGTTGATTTAGTCACCAACTACTTAACTACCTAAAGTAACTCACCTGCCATTTTATTCCAAGAATAGCGTACAAACCGCACTGCAAAACCTGGGACATTTTTGTCTAGATTTTTGGCATCATCCTCTGTCATATCAGCAATCTGCTGTAGAGAAGTGATACCTGCGTTGTTGAGCTTTGTTTCTAATGCTGGGCCAATACCTTTAAGAGCTTTTAAGCTCTTTACTTCACTTTTTTTTTTATTCTCTTCCTTAGCAGCAGGTTTAGCTTCTTTTTTCACTTCTTTCTTAGGAGCTTTTACTTCCTTTTTCGCCTTAGGAGCTGCCTTCTCTTTTTTCACTTCTTTCTTAGGAGCCTTTTCTTCCTTTTTCGCCTTAGGAGCTGCTTTTTCCTTTTTTCCTTTTTTTTCTTCTTTATTAAGGTGTTTAGCTAGAGCTTCAAATTTCTTCTCAAGGCTTTCTAAACGCTTTTCTAATTTACCAGAAACTCTACCTTCTAATTTTAGATAACGTTCTTCCAAACCTTGTAAATTCTCTTGTAGATCTTCTGCAAATAATTGGATGCGTTCTTGAACTTGCTCATATCGAGATTTCAAGTCTTTTTGTATTTTTTTACGAATTTTCTTTAGCATAATGATTGCTTGGTTTTTCTATTAAAGTTGTCTAATAATACATTAGGGACTACCAACAACTTAATTAAAATGAATAGTTTACTGATTTTTTTCAATTAAAAATTGAAATATCAACAAGTTAATAATGTATGTAAGAATAAAAATTCCCCTGGATTGAGTATTTCAATTCAGGGAAACCTTTCTACGAAGAGCAAAATACGGGAATTATGCGCATTTATGCAAGTTTAATGTTAAAATAATGTAAATTTAATGTAAACTTTTATGCTTAACCTACGTAATGTAATTGAGTAACAGTCCAAATGTTATCGTAGTTATCTTTAGCCGACTTTAAGCCATCTCCTGCTTTACAGAGCCTCGCCATAGCCCGCTACCGCTATGTTCTGCTCATTGAATCTGACTAAAATCATTCTAAATCCACCTACTTACTTTTGTCCTCTTATTTAAAATTGTAAACCAATAAAAACTTCAACACCAAAGTTACGGTCTTTATCTGTACGGTAGATAAATTCTCGATTTTCGCTTAAGCTTGATTGTTGAATATCTTCAAGATTTTCAGTAACATCTAAGAAACCGTAATAAGCTCTAGCTCCAAATCTAAGACCTGGTGTGAAAAAATAAGAAACACCAGCTACAGCACCTATATCAAAAGTTCTGTAGAGGTTGGAGGTTTTTTCATCATTAAGATAATACGCTCCAATTGTTTGTGGGTGATTGATTGTTGTACCATCTATTTTTCCTGTTCTAGTTCCCGATCCTACAATGGTTGCTGTCTGATCTTTCATATATCTAAAATTGAGATCATACTCAAGAATATCATCTGGATGATCAGAATCTGTATATTTCAACACACCTAGACCTCTAGATGAGACCAAGAAACTGGGCGCAACACCTAGGTCAAACTGTAGTTTTTTACTCTTGAGTACTTTTGCATAAAACATAATAGGAGTACTTACATATCCATTAATGATATTCATCCCCACTGTACGTTGATGCCCCTCAAAGGTTTGGCTTGTAACCGGTATTTTCAGATAAGAGGCTCCATCAAATTGATAATAAAAACCTCGTTGAGAGAAAGCAATTTCTGGATTGAGTCCAAAACGATCTGAGAAAGGAATTTGTGCTAGTGCTGCAATTCCAATGCGTATTCTCATTTGTGTACTCTCGAAAGGTGCATCTGCATTATCTACATCATTAGATAATAGGGTGGTGAAATTTGCTCCTGCTCTTAGTCCAAATTTTACCTTCATTTGTGCTTTTGTATTAACAAGACAAAAGCTACAACAACATAAAACAAATAAATAGTTTCGGATACTTTTCTTAAAAATCATAATTAAAATACTTAACTTGTCTATGGTTGGTGATGAGCAGATATCTTGACTTTTTGATGATGAGTATTCATTCAAAATGTATTTGAGCTTATTATTCATAATAGGCTTAAATTCAAAGTATAAGTAGCTGGACAAAATTCTACAATACAAAACTGGAGTATCTTTTTGAATTTGTTGCTTTAAAAACCTTTGTTTTGTTTCACTGAGTTCTTCAGAGAGATGTATTACATATTAAAAAACACACTCCAATATTTATGTAATTTAAATTATCCGTCTACTTAAGTCTGACTGTATATTGCATATAGCTGATTCCAACCTTATGATAAAATCTTGTGAATGGTTCTGACATTCGCCACAAAGATAGCAAAATAGCTCATTCTATGATTATGTTTCGAACGTCCTTAGCATTTAATTCTGCTCCTTTTTCTATTCAATATCAAGAAAAAATACTGACACTAGGATCTTGTTTTGCTCAAAACATAGGGAATAAGCTTGATCAATTGAATTATCAGATCATAAATAACCCTTTTGGCGTAGTCTATAACCCTCTATCCTTAGCCAAAGGACTAGACTATATAGTAAACACTGCTGCTACTTTTGAGAATAACGACTTACAACAGCAGAATGGTTTGTGGCATAGTTGGTATCATCACAGTATTTTTTCAGGAGAAGATCCTCAAGAGGTCTTAGCTCGGATGAATAAGACCTTGGAGATTGCACAAAATCACTTTAGAGAAAGTCAATATTTATTATTGACACTTGGAACGGCTTGGGTCTATGAATTGTTGGATACGGGAGAAGTTGTGAGTAACTGTCATAAATACCCTAAATCTTATTTTAGGAGAAGGCGACTAACCGTAGAAGAGATTGTGAAACGTTTGGCTGCATTGTTTGAAAGCTTTGTTCAACAACAAAACTGTCAAGTAGTTTTGACTGTTAGTCCAATACGACATCTAAAAGATGGGGCAGTTGAAAATCAGATTAGTAAGGCAACGTTATTGCTAGCTGTGCACCAACTAGTAGAGCGTTTTGAGCAAGTTCATTATTTCCCAGCTTACGAATTAATGATGGATGAGTTGAGGGACTATCGTTTTTATGCGGATGATATGTTACATCCTAGTTCTGTTGCAGTGGATTATATTTGGTCAAAATTTGAGCAATATTATCTAGATCCTAAGCAAGCTACTTGGCGCAAACGCTTGGCAAAGCTCCATAAAGCAACTCTCCATAAACCATTTAATCCTAATTCTACTCAACATCAATTATTCATAAAAAAACAATTAGAACAAATAAACTATCTACAAAAAGAGATGCCTTGGTTAAATTTTGCTAAGTTCGAGCAAGGATTAAAATAAAAACTTATGGGTATTAATAATTATCGTCGTTATTTGGGGGTATTTGCCTTCTTACTAGGAGCAGGTACACTAACGTATTATTTTAGTGATATGGTAACTTGGCTAGTTCTAGCATGGATTGTCTCTATGTTGGGTGCGCCAATAATGGATTTACTTGGAAAAGTAAAAATAGGTAGATTTGGACTAGGAAAGAGTATACGAGCTACGATTGTATTGCTCTTTTTTTATGCGATTCTAGGGATGTTCTTTTATATATTTGTGCCAGTTGTAGTCAACCAAGGACAGAATCTAGCTGGAATGAACTATGCGGCTATTGCCAAAAATTTAGAAATACCTATTGCACAGGCTGAAAATTGGCTCATCAATAATGGACTGATGGAAGGGGAGTTAAGTAATGTGGGCACTGATAGCACAAATACAGTTGAGGATACTAGTTCTACTAATTTTATACCTGCTCCTGTAGATTCTATGATGGAAGATTCTAATCGAATTCCTTCTTTTGTTATTGGTTTTAAGCCTGCAGAGCAAAAATCAAATAATAGCTATACTGCTACTATTGCTATAGATTCTATTCTTTTGGAAAATGGTGATACTGTCACTAAAACAAATATAGACTTAAATGTTCGAGTTGCTTTTGATGCACCAAAACAGCAGAAACAAGATGTATTGCACGATACTACAGCAATTGTTAAACCTACAGATAGTCCTTTAGAAAAGTTTCAGAAACAGATTGTCGGTTTTTTTAATCCATCCTTGATACCCAAGGTGTTTTCTACCTTTGTAGCTTGGTTGGGGCATATTCTTATGCTTTTAACTTCAGTTACGTTTATTGCATTTTTCTTCCTCAAAGATGAAGAGATGGTGGCTAGAGGGCTCAAGGCGATCTTATCTGATCGTTATGCAGAACATGTAGACCATTTTCTGAGCGATATTCGACGTTTATTAACACGGTATTTTAGTGGGATTTTGTTACAGATTACTGTAATTACCTTGTATATGTCTACTTTATTGTGGCTTTTTGGTATTCCTAATGCAATTTTGATTGCTTTTTTTGCAGCATTAATTAATGTGATTCCATACATTGGTCCTTTGATTGGAGCTGTATTTGGTATTATTGTAACTATAAGTTCTGTTCCTTTTACTGATTTTAATGCTGAAATGTTACCGGTTTTGATTAATCTATCAATCATCTTTGGTACGATGCAGCTATTGGATAGTTTTATTCTACAACCCTTTATTTTTTCCAATAGTGTTCTTGCTCATCCATTAGAAATTTTTATTGTAGTGATTGTTGGTGCACAGATGGGAGGTCCAATGGGAATGGTGGTTGCTATTCCAATGTACACTATTGTGCGTGTGATTGCTTCTACTTTCTTTAACGAGTTTAAACTAGTGCGGCAGTTGACTGAACAGATGAATACTATAGATGATGACAGTCCTCCTCCAAAAGATGATGGAGCTTAGAATATGTTTAAAATTATTCTAAGTCGGAGTATGAAAATAGGGAGCTTTACTGAGTACTTCGTGGTTTTCGTCGTTCTTTGTTGCTGGCAACCCAACTAGGTCAAGTGGACTATATGGGTTGTCAGCAACAAAGAAGGAGGAACATTGACGTTCCGAAGGAACCGAGCCCATAGTGAGCTCAACGAAGTTAACTGCTTCTTCTATTTGAACACTGTAAAGACTTGAAGTTGAATGATTTATCTCTTGTAATCCTGTCTGTCAAGTACAAGCTCTTTGGATTAAAGTGAGTTTGGAGAGCCCTTCGGGGTTTAGCTTTGCTGAGCACTTCGTGGTTTTTGGGTCAGCTTTTCTTTTTGCTCTGCCTTTGTGCCCCTTGGCACAAGCTCTCGCAGAATGGCAAAAGCTGAGAGAAGAAATATCCTTAATACTGAATCTCCCTGAATAATTTCAATAAAAAAAAGAAAGGCTTTCCCGCCCCAGGAAGCCTTTCTTGCTGTTGTAAAAACCCAATTGATCCTAAAAATTAACGCCCTAAATTTACTTCACTATGTGAAGCCTTTTAGTAAGAACTTTTTCTGTTGTTTGTATACTTAAAATATACGTTCCTTTAGCTAGACCATTAAGATCTAGTTGATAATTCTTTGCTTGATTCAAGTCAATACGCTTTAGACACTGACCTGTAATTGATTGTAATTCTAATTGATTAATGTCAAACTGAGTAGATTGAACATTCACAATATCAGAACTTGGATTAGGAAATACAGAAACATTGTTAGCAGCTTCATTTGGAATAATCTCTGATGAAGTTACAAAATCTACAGTTGTTGTGTGAGTAGAAGTTCCAAGTTCATTATTGTCTTTATCAATAAGTCGAATATTTTCGATACTCAGTTCCATACCATCAGGTAAATTGTCATCATTGCCAGTTCGAAAAATATCATCGCGAATAGTTAAGAATAAGGTTCCTAGTTGACCATATCCTGTATTATTGACACGATCTTTTCTAGCAATGGCTATGTCTATAGTACCCTCCTGAGTATTTGCTTTGTGAAACGCTAGTGGATCAGGACTAAGCCAAGAGTCTTCAAAGTCAGCGAAGACAGAACCCATTTTTACATATTCAGGATTGTAGCGTACAGTGAAAGCAATTCCATAAACTTCTTCTGCTAGTTCAGTAGCTGTACCTAAATTAATAGGCAAGCCCATTCTTTCCCCTGCTTCCAATTCTTTATCTACTTGTATTTTTAATGGAATATTTCCCTGCTTATTTTTTGATATAATTGCTTGAGAAACACCAATATATGCTTTATCGTAATTCTGGTGGATGATACTTGCATCCCCTACAGTAATTAAGCCATCACCATCCGTATCTACATGCTTATAATTGGGTAAACCTACTACTGGATTTACAGTCATCCAATCATCAGCCTCTTGTCCACTAAATTCTGTACCACTATTTCGTTCAAAACCAGATTCTCCATAGGTCAATGCGATAGCAAGAATATCATTGTTGGTAACTTTGTTGTCTCCATCTGCATCTCCTGCCCAAACACAACCTGTAGAATATCCTATTCTTACTATATTTTCTTGTATTTGTTTTTGTGTGTCAACAACACGAACGGCATATTCTCCTGTACAAATATTGTGACGTTCAGAGCCAACGAAACCATCTGCCCAAGTGATAGTGTAAGGTGCAACTCCTCCAGTAGGAGTAATTAATACACTTCCTGTGCAATCGCTGTTGGAACTACAACTAACAGGAGTGCTCAGAACTTCTACCTGCAAAGGCGATAGTTCATTATCATCTGCAGATTCATTAGTTGCGCCGGGTGCTTGCCCTTGTGCCCAACCTGCACTTAAGACAGTGAAAAATAAGATTAGGTATTTAGTAGACAATTTCATATCGTTGATGTTTAAAGCGATGGTTGGTGTCTGTTGTTATCACAAATATCGAGATAAATATTAGAATACCCAACTACATTTATTGAAAGAAATCCCTATTTATAATGTATTTATATATATATAGTAGTGGAAGTAGATTCAAAGGTGTAATAGATTACTTTACCTGTTAATGAAGTGATTATCCAAATATTTTTGTACAAACCTTCTACTTACTTTAAAAATTATACTCCAAAAATACTCTAAACTATATTGTTTCAGTAGTAGGGCAAAGGAGTAAGTAAAGAGTGGTAACAAAATATATCAAAGTTAGTTTCTTTCCTCTGTTTTTGAGCTTTAGGATTAATGAGATTTTTTAAAATCACTCAAAAACTATTTTATGATCACTCTTATCTATTTATTTATGTTTTTGATTCTGTAACACTTTTACCTTTCGGCTACATTACAAAAGTCTTTTTTTTTATTTAAATGTAGAAACACATTTTTTGAGCTAAAAACATGTTTATTTTATTTTATTTTTATGTTTAATTATTTGATAAATAGGTTTTTATATTAAAAATTATCTCTATTTAAATCTTTTATTATTGCTAAATAATAAATGTATTGGAACTTGATTTTTTCTCATCAAATTTCTTTGTATCAAAAGAATTGCTTTGATAGTCAGTGTTTTATGGTTTTTTGATAAGAAAAAGAAATACTGTAACGAAAAAAAAAATCTGCCTTATGAGAGTGAGATCAAAGGTTATTAGTATTCAATTCGATAAACGCAAAAAACTATAATCATGAATACTACTCATGATTCAACTACTCATAATACGCCCAAAAATTCAGAGATAGTATCCAAGGATGTTTTTCGTAATTAGAATAAACTGATTACTATCTTACCTGAGTTTGATGCGACTTGTAACATCATTTCATTTGAAGTAATCCGAATTGCATACAGAGAAGATCCTATAGTTGTAAATAATAATGTGTGACCCTTCTAAACTAAAGAATCACACATTACAGCATATAATATAATCGCCCTTTTAACTATAATTTTGCTTGCTTAAAATGGATTTGTAGAAATACAGGTCCATTTTTTATGCTTTTATCAGTAAGGCACGATTTATAATTTTAGCAATAGCTTCTTTTTGTATATCCTTACCAATAAATACAATTTTAGACCTGCGTTTTTGTCCGGTTTCCCAGGCTTTGCCACTGGTGAATACCAAATTTCTACCTACAGATTGGAGAATAACTTCTTCTGGGTGATCAATAGAAATAATACCTTTGATTCTATAAATCTGGTGCGCATACAGAAATAATAGACGTTTGAGTTCATAGCCTAGTTTTTGAAAATCAAATTCTTGCTCAAATTCTAAGGCAAAGGTATTGATCTTATGAGCATGTTTATCTTTGGAAGATTCCTTTAGGCTACTTTCTATCTGGAGCATTTTTGTATCTAATTGAGCTTGATGTACAGATAAAATACTCGAGATAGGGAATTGGCCTTTTGTACCTTTGTAGACTTCTGCATAAGGTGCAATCCTTTTCATTTGGTGGATTACTTTTTCCATTTGTGTAGGTTCTACTAGATCTTCCTTGTTGACTAGAATAAGGTCAGCCATTACTATTTGACGAAGAGCTTCATCTGTTTCTGCCAACCATCGGTCAATGTACTCTGCATCTACCAAACATATGACATTGATCAAGTCAAAAACTTGCTCTACCATTGGGTTGGTTACAAATGCCTTTACAATACTTGAGGGATCTGCAATACCTGTAGTCTCGATTACAATTCGATCATATTCATCTCTGCGCATGCTTGCTTCTTCTAGTACATCTAGTAGTTTATTATTGAGAGAACAACAAAGGCAACCTGCCGTAAGCTCTACAATTTCTTTAGCTTCCATAATGAGACCACCATCAATATTTTCCTTACCCACTTCATTTTCAATAATAAAAAGACGTTCACTATCATTTTTTTTGATAAAATGATTTAAAAAAGTGGTTTTACCAGCTCCTAAAAAACCCGTTAATATGTGTACTGGAATACGTTTCATGATTTGTATTATATTGAAGTCTATAAAATAATAAAGGTTATTTAAGTATTTTTTGTGTGCTACAAAATTAGTCTCTTTTTAATTTAACAGGGCAAAGATCCTGTCTAATAGCTCTTCCTTGAAAAGATTTGATAGCGATTAGACTGGGTTCTCTAACACAGTTAGATTGAATAAAAGGTAATTTATCATTCATAAAATTACTTGAATAAACTTTAATAATTAGTTGATTTTATTTTCGCAAAAATTGAAAAATATACTTTAGTTACACTGAGTCCTTCGGGGTTTTTAGAAATGAAGTTGTTTAAAAATCATCTTCACCGCATCAAATCCATTGATTTAACTTCGTTGAGCCTTTCAGGGTTAACTGCGTTGAGCTCTTCGAGGTTTAGCCTCTTTTTCACCTTTTTTATCGCTGATAGCGCTGGTGGCAGCAGAGCTTGCCACTAGTCGGCTTCGCCTCTGTCCGCAGAGCGGCTATCTACTCAAAACCACGAAGTGCTCAGCGAAGCTAAATCATCTGAATTTCTGCATTAAATCTAATTCTTAAACAACTTCAATGTATAATTGATTATTTATTCTTAGTTCGTAGATTTTATTAGTTGATTGATAATCAGAAGGGTGTAGAATTTGCAAAAATTCGTAAAAAATTTGATTATCAGTTCGTGAGAAAATCAACGAACCATTAACTCATAAAATCAACTCTTTAAAGAGTTAAAAAAAAGGCGTTGAAAATTAAGTGACTATAAAACCTCAGCACAGTAAAATACTGAATAAAGTTCAAATAGATTTGAAAAGAACAAAATTCTTTATTCTTTTGCATGAAAGTTAACCTAGAAGAACTCAGTCGAGCTGATTCTGAACAATTTCTTTTGGTAAAGATTAAATAGCCAGCCTCGTTATAGAACATTTATCTTTCTAAAAAGATTAATAATTGTAAAACTAAAAATGTTTTTGAAAAGATTCTTTCCAATTTTAGATTGGTTGCCTAAATATAAGGCAAGCTACATAAAAAATGATATCAGTGCAGGTTTGATCATCGGTATTATGTTTATTCCACAAGGAATGGCTTACGCCTTACTCGCTGGATTAAATCCAATACATGGTTTATATGCAGCGATTTTTCCACAGCTTGCTTATGTGCTCTTTGGGACTTCTCGGCACTTATCGGTTGGTCCAGTAGCGCTAGACGCCTTGATTATCGCAGCTACTCTAAAGCAATTTGATGGATTACCAGAATCAGATATGGTACTTTTGGTTGCTATCCTAGCCTTTATGGAAGGAATGTTACTGTTTGTCTTAGGTCTATTTCGTATGGGTAATCTAGTTAATTTTTTATCCGTGCCAATCATTAGCGGTTTTACTTCGGCAGCAGCTTTGATTATATCTGCAAGTCAACTGAAACATTTAATGGGCTTGGATCTAGGAGCTGGACGAGTAGATGAAATCTTGTGGAGAGCAGTAGAATTATTGCCTAATATCAATATGGCTACTCTATTGGTAGGTGTGGGTGGAATCGCAATTATAGTGACACTTAAACGTGTAAATAAAAAGATCCCTACACCTTTGGTTGTTATATTTGTGAGTATTCTGGTAGTTTGGATAGGAAATTTAAACCAGTTTGGTGTAAAAATAGTAGGTGGAATTCCCGATGGATTACCTCATCTAGATACCTCTCATTTCCATTATACTCAAATGGGTATAGATAATATTTTAGGGACTTTATTGCCAAGTGCTTTTGTCTTAGCTTTTATTTCTTTTATGCAAAGTTTTTCTATATCAAAAGTAGTACAAGCAGAACACAAGACCTACACCTTAGATGCCAATCAAGAACTGAGAGCTTTAGGAGCTGCTAATATGTTAGGATCTTTGTTTCAAGGATTTTCGGTAGGAGGAAGTATGTCTAGAACAGTAGTGAATAGTGATAGTGGAGGCAAGACTAATATCTCTAATGTAGTAAGTGCTATATTTATTATTATTGTTCTTATATTTTTGACTCCTCTCTTTTATTATCTTCCCAAAGCTGTCTTAGCTTCCATCATTATTACAGCAGTAGTCAAGTTGATTAATGTGCAAGATGCTATAGATATGTGGAAACATCATCGGAAAGATTTTTTTGTTCTGTTGTTTACCTTCATAGTAACTATCATAGATCTTAAAATGGGAATCCTTGGTGGTTTAGTTTTGGCACTATTATTTTATTTAGTCGAAAATATACCAAATAATTTATTCATTTGGCAAGGCTTGAAGCCTTCTTTGAGAGTCGCTGAAATTAAGGAGTCTACAGTTGCTGCTATTCGTGTACATATTGATCAAGATGTATATTTTGCTAATATTGCATACATTCGTAGTAGCATCAAGGAATTCCAAAGAAATAATGATTACACTCATTATTATATTAACACTCCAGAAGATCAATACTTAGACTCTAGTACGGCAAGAATGTGGAGAGATTTACGAGAGGATTTTGAGCGAGAAGGCTGTTCTCTCAATTTTGAATCTGTACCTTTTGCACTCAAATCGATAACAAGGTCTTGATATTAGTCAAGTCTATTCATTAGGGTAATACTTACACAGAGTAAGATGGATCTTTAGATAGAAGATAAATATTCCTTTTTCTTTGTTGTAGACAACTTCATACCTGTTTATTTGATACAGTTGGGGAGCTTTGGTTAAGCTATTAGGAAAACTGAACTCCAGCTCCTGGCTTGAGAGGACTCCTTTTCAGATAGTCGTTTAAAATTGCTTATATTTTGCTGGTTGTCAGATTTTTGTTTGAGGCTGACAAGCCCCTAAAATATAATTTCCTACCACATAAAAACTCCTTAACCATCCTTAATTTGATTATTAGCTGAATTTTTTCAATAAAAACGAAAGAATATACACCAAAATCTAATCTAGCTACATCTTAAGTAATAGTCTAAATGTTCTCGCAGTTATCTTTGGTCTACTTTTTCTTCAAAGATCCTCACTGTAATTCACTAAACCCGTTTTCTTTTTATTCAATTTGTCTAAGTAATTATTCGTTGATTTTTTGTTAAACAGAAGAATAATTCAACTTATTTGGCATGAAATAAATTTCTTTATGGTGCCTTTTTATAAAAATAATTATAAATAATAGAAGTTAAATACAGAATTATTGTAACTAATTAACTTGATTACCATTATTTAATAGTACTTGGTTTTTTGGCTTCTAGCTTCACAGATAATAGATCATTAAGGAGCAAACTCCCAAAATCACTAGTATCATCTTGAACTTTACTATTGTATTATTCCCCTAGATAGTAGCTTTTCTAAAGCAAGAGTCTATAAAAACCATAAATATATTTTTAAAAATTTACACCTAAACTATTTTATCATGACTAAATTCACACAATTTATCGCTATTTTATTTGTGGCTACATTGGCATTTCAAACTCAGGCACAAAATATTGCTAAAGTTGCTGAACAGGAAGAAGTTATTTTTGTCAATGAGGATAAATCACTTGTTTCTACCAAGCTAACGACTGATAAAAAACCTAAATTCAAAAAATGGCAAAAAGAGTACTCTTTAGATAAGATTGAATACCATGAGGATGCAACTATAATTCATTTCAGATTTGATAGTGATTATTACACTCATGTGTCTCTGTATTCAGCAAGTGGACATTATCCATGGACATTGAAAGCTAAAAGTGGAGAAACATTTGAGCTGAAAGGTGTATACAATATTAAACATAATGGTACACTGGTAGCAAAAGAAATAGAGGGAGCACAAGTAGATATTCCTTCTAATCGTAAGCATACCGTGATTACTTGTGAAGTACATTTTGATCGTTTACCTATGAATTTGAGAGAAGTTGATATGATTGAAGGTTTAGGAACGGAACAAAGATCCAATCATTTTCATGTATTAGACATCAAACTGAAAACACCTAAAATAATAGAAGAGGTAGAAGTTGAAGAGGTAGAAGTTGAAGAGATTACTAGTGAAGCTGTTAGTAATGAGTCTAATGAAAATACGCTGCTAATTACTACTAGAGAAGAATTTAATTGGACGGTATATCCTAATCCAACGAGTGATTTGATTCAAGTAGAACGTCAGACAGCTAGCGATGCTACTATAGAGGTAATGAATTTGTCAGGTCAGTCTATTTATAGTATGACTACACAGGATCGTATTTCTACTATAGATATGAGTGAGTATGCTGCTGGAGCTTATATTATTAGCCTAACTACTAGTGATAAAACTACAGCTCAAAAGGTGATAGTGAAATAATATATAAATATACAAAATGTGTATGAGTGATAATGCGCATACACATTTTGTTTTGAAAATCACGAACTATTGAATTTTATGAATTCCAAATAAACATAACACCTATTAATTATAATAAATCATTTTTTTTATGCTAAAATCAACATTACTCAGTGCAGCCTTTTTATTAACCTTGGGTGTAGGACAGAGTTTTGCGCAAGCCCAAACTGTTGTAAACGAGGCGGAAGCTCCAGCTTTTTATGTAGACGAGACACCTAAATTCAAAGGTCTACAAAAAGTATACACTATTGATAAAATAGAATATACAGAACAAAGAACCATTGTACACTTCCGTTTTATGTGTGATAATGCAGTTTATGGTGGAGCGACCTACTATCCTCCCAAAACTTCAGATTCTTGGATCTTACAAGATAAGCACTCTGATCGTGTATTTGATGCAATCGAAATTCGGAATGTTCGTCAAAATGGAACAGTTAAGATTGAAAATGTAACGGCTATGGAAAGTTTATGGTCAGATTGGCAAGAGGCAGAAACTACTTATGAGTGTGAAATCCATTTTGATCGTCTACCAAGTGATGTTAATGTAGCACATCTGTTTGAAGGTACGAATCAAGAAGCAAATACAGAACGTTTTAGTTGTTTAAATATAAAACTCAAAACTTGGAATGAACCAACTGAAGTTATTGAACCAGAGGTTGTAGTAGAGGAAATCGATGAACCTAAGGAAGCAACTACTCCAGAAATTACTATCAATTCACCCAATGTAGCTTTAAATTGGAAAGCTTATCCTAACCCAGTAGAGCGTGTTTTATTTGTAGAATTGGATGAAGTACAAGATGCTCAACTACAGTTGATGAGTATTAATGGACAGTTAGTTTGGCAAGGACAAACTCAAGACAAGGTTACTCAAGTAGATATGAGTAATCTACCAAGCGGTACATACTTGATGACTGTAACAGTTGGTGACCAAACAACTACTAAGCAAGTCATTAAAAAATAATCAAATCAAATTGTATCAATGAAAATGGGGTTGTCTAAAAATTAATTTTACCTTTTTAGACAACCCCATTTTTTTCAGCAAAACCTGTAGTTTATTGATTATTTAATACTTTCTTTCAACTTTTTTAGACTTTCTTGATTTCCCTCCAAATATAAGGCACTCAAAATATCATTCTTTTCTCTTTGAGTAAGATGTAAGCTTAGGGATGCTTTCTCATCTAGCTTGCTTGGTGAGTACATAAAACGCACGATGTCTACCTTATCATAACCAATCTTAGACTTCACATAAGCAATAGAATTATCGTGATGAAAATCTTGTACATTATCTACATTTAGGATAGAACTAATAGGGTTAAAGGCATCCATTAACCCGTGGATTTTACGCTTGGGAAGTTTAGATATTTTTTGGTTAGCACGAATCTGTATTATGGTGACTCCACTTGTGTTTTTACGAATCCAATTGCGGTAGATTGTTAAGAAACGTGCCATAGCCTCCACTCCATAGTTATCACGAACACCAGCATCAGTTACTTCCATGGCTGGTTTAGTAGGTAGATGAGCAGAGGGCAAAAAGAGTGGGAAAGTAGCGTTCATGCGCAAGGCAGAGGCAAAACGCATATTATATGGATTATGATTCTCCAGTAAAGCTCCAAAATCAACCGCATCAACCTCACCAAGCTCTTCCTCTACTTCAAACAAAAAAGGAGGACGCATCATATAACTCACTTTGTGCGGAGAGATGACCAACTGTCGCCCATCATTGACCAAGACAGGGGTGACAAACATCATAGGAATAATAGCTTTTTCCTCAGGTTCTTTGTAGTAGGCAATATCATTGCCAAGTAATCCGCCACAATTCTCGATTAATTGTTGCTCAAAAATATATCCTCGGTCTTGTTTGTAGGTATAGCCATTAACATTGCAGTTGACCCAAGGGATAAAAATATCATTGACAATAAACGTGAAAGACATCGCATTGGCAATATCCTTAGATATATTTTCTAGATAGATAGGATCTTGGAGATCTACACTAGTGCCTAATTGCTTTTGATGATATAGCTCTCTAAAATAAGCTGCTCCTAACATCCCCCCAGAAGAACCTGTAATGAGCATGGTATGTTTCATTAACTTACCATTGAGTTGTTTATCTATCTCTCGTAGCGCTTGCATCGTAAATAAACTCGCACGCAATCCACCACCACTAGTACAAATAACAACCAATCTAGGTTTACGTAATAAGCGGCTAGTTCCAAATTTTTTCCGCCAATTCTCCAAGATTTTTTCTGTGTTATTAAAATCCTTGAGGTATTGTTCTTTGTTGCACAAGGAATCCAATTTAGCATAAGTATAGGAAGTTGGGGGGACCTTATAGTCCAATCCGTAGCCCTTGTTAGCATAATAAAACCACCCTAAGCCCATCATTTTATTGACAAAGAAAATAATGGCAAGTAAGAAAAGTGTTCGCCATTCTTGCAACCAATAAGTCAATGCACCAATAATGGTCGTAATTATAGAGAGCAAAATAAGTATACTTGCTGCAGTAGGGATCCTAAAATAAGGATTCTCTACCAAGGCACCCATTAAGATCAAGGCAGCAATACTAATACTTTGGATAACGATTGCATTGATATGATTCTGGCGAAAAATCCGCTCTAATAGTTCAAAATTATAATGTCTAACATCTCGAACAATGCGCAGTTTAAAGGTTTCCGTAAGGAAATAATCTACACGCCAAGCATCTTTGTAGGGATCATGTTTTGCAAGTTGTAATTGACGTTCTCGATGTTTAACCACTAAGCTTTTTAACATTTTGGATAACTTGAGACGTTTTTTCTGATCATAACTTATTATATCTTTATTGGTATATTGGAAGTAGATCGTAGTGAGTAATAACATGGATAGTAGACCTGCTAAGAAACCTAAACAATAAAAAAGAATACTATAATCAGCTACAAATTCATTGTACCACTGAAATTGGACTATGTTCACTAAATAAAAAACTGTAAAGAAGAAAGGAACTAGTCCATTGTTGAAGGTAAATTTTGCGAAGGGGCGGTTGAGTGAAGCTAAAAAAGGAAACCGATGACTATTCAGTACATAGGTTGTCGCATTCCAAGCAACGGAGAAAATTCCAAAAGTTATCCCCACAATAAAAAAACTCCAAAAGTTAACATGTCCCAAATATTCAGGATCTAAAAACAGATAGTGGAATCCCATATTCCGCGCAAAACCTCCTGCAACAATTGAAAAAAGTAGCAGCCAGAGAAATACTAACAATAAGTTAGACCTAAAATGGATGATAACTAATTGGATAGGAAAGGAATAATATAAAGCGGTGAATCGTTTTTTCATTACGCTAAGTTAGAATATATATTAGGAAGGATTCTTGGCTAAGAATCTTTGAAATATTTTTTATTTTTAAATAACTGTAAGTCAGATATTAAGGTTATTTTTCTTTGTTTTTTGTTCGATGAAAGTTGTTGTCTAGATAATATCCAATGCTAAATATTTGTACAAGACTTCATACAAGCCTACACTTTATCTAAAAGAGTAGTTTTTTGAACTTATTAAGCAATTTAACGAATTTTTTAGTTTAATACTTTATTTTGGTCTAATAAATGTTATATTCAACACGACCCGATTTCTGAACATACTTATCAAAGAGAATTATACCCTCAGTAATAGAATATAGAATTAAAGGGATTTAATAATTAATGATTATGAAAAATATATTTTTTATTTTTATTTGTACATTATTGTCAACTCAGAGTTTTGCTCAACCAGAAGAGTTTTCTTGTATCAATGATCGAGTGTTTTCAAATGTCGAAACGCTATATGGCTATACCTTTATACCTGCTAAGGGTAAACTAAGTACTTCACATTATCCTGTCCAAATTGAAAAGGGAATGGTGATGTTTGATATATCACCTGGTAACGTTGAAATTATAGAATCGGTAGATTTTTCACCTACAGGTAGGAAACCTAAGGAAGAGGAAAAATACAAGATGGAGATTGCTCGTGTTGATGAGACATCTTATGGATATAAGATTGTTTTGGTTGACTACAGAGATGCAGACTTACAGGGATATTTGAAAATTTATCTTAATGACAAAAAGGAGGCAGAGAGTTTAATTTTTAAGGCAGAAGCTGCTGCCGCAGAAATTGTTTATTATCTACCACCAATGCATGAGGACTATGTTGAAAGAGATGCCTTATTCTACACACATCAATTAGATCATATAGCCACTAGTGTAGAAAAAATGAAAGGTGTAGTTTTGATTCCATTTGCAGTACTAACAGCACAAGAGAACGGCAGCTTCTTTAAGTTTGCTCGTATTTATCCTAATGATTATACTCGAGTTTATTTTGAAGAAAGAATCAAAATGAAAGGGAAAAAAGAGATCAAAGAGCAATATATTACAGTGAAGACGGAAAATAGTAGAAAAATAATTGGAGAGTTTTTAGTTAAAAAAGTTAGGAGTTTACCTAAAAATGGCGATCCCAAGGAGGTAGAAATTGAAGTTAAGAATGTCAACAGCTTATCTTCTAGCGATAAAGAATATATTTTAATTAAACTTACTCCAAGCTTGACTTTAGGGTCTATAGAGTTTTTATCGTTAGGTAAAAAATTCTTGATGAGAAGAGGAAAACGTAAAATTGATTAACTGAGGTTGTTCAGGAACAACTAACAGATTACTACTCCAGTTGTTAAATATCAGAATAAAGTTACTTTTAAGCTCTTTTAGTCTTTCTATCTAGACTAAAAGAGCTTTTATTTTGTAGGGACTAGGAATATCAAATTAGTATCTGTATTTTTGCAGAGGACTAACTAATCATCTTCTTTTTGATACGCTATTCATAGAAGTTGTTTAAGAATAGATGGTAGATGGATAAATAAGTGCTTGGAAGTCAGAATAAGGCTGCTTTTAAGTTTTGTAGCAGAGCTAAGTAGGTGGACGTAATTAATTTTATAATAATTTACAAGAATTTTTGATGCTGAACGAGGCGAAAAACGTAGGGATAGCACCGCTATCAC
>JAKVCT010000609.1 GCA_022448995.1 Saprospiraceae bacterium | reverse complement strand
CCACAAGCCTTAGGCTTTCAGAACTTTATCCAAAGCATTAGACCCAGCTTTCCAAATGCAGAAAACGTTGATTATCTGTTTATTAGCTCAACAGGATCTAGCAATATCTTACCAACTTTAAACCGCTTTCAAGTCAAGCTCAAAAAACAAATCCCACACTTAAAAAACTTCGGTCACTGGAGAACTAGCGTCATTATAGAATGGCTCAATCATCAATCTATTTTACAAGTACAATCTAAACTTGGTCATCGCTTCGCTTCTTCTACCGAACGTTACAAAATGCACAAAATCAAGACTTTACAAGAAGATCTCTTCTTGCATCATCCACTAAAATAATCTTTTTTTCAATTGATAAAAAATCATTATATTTACATAAGAAAAAGTTCTTTCATCAGTATTAAGTTGCACTAATCTCCGTATGGATGTCCGGCAAATTATTTCTGATATTAAGGTGCGTGTGGATGATAATGAAGATGGTTTGGCTGATGCTTATGAGGCGGATGTATTGCAGGTGAGCGATACTTATCCTTTTGGGTGGAACATTCACAGTAGATCTAAACAAGTGTCTGACTACCGCTATAGCTTCAACGGTAAAGAAGATGATCAAGAATACGGTAACCAGTTCATCCAAGATTATGGCTTTAGACTCTATAATCCGAGCATAGCTAAGTTCCTTAGCTTTGATCCGCTTTCTCCTGCTTATCCTGAACTTACTCCTTACCAGTTTGCTGGCAATACACCTATTTGGGCTATTGATTTGGATGGGCTAGAACCTGTACCAAGTACAACCGAGGAAAAAAGAAGAGTAAGTTCAGCTGCTAATGATGCAATCATGGAATTTGAACCAGACCCTTATCACAGAGAAACTTTAGAGGCTATTGATGATATTTCTCAAAGATCAATTTTTGGGGCAGGTACATTAATACGATATGCTCATACAGGGATTAATGAATCTGGAGCTAGAGGGTATATAGGACAGGCACTTGCAACCGCAAATATTAAGACAAATCACGACCAAATTAACGTAACTAATATAGAAACAGTAGAAGCATTTTTTATAGACTTAGCTATTCTGTCAATCCCATCTGACGAAATAGGAACAAACCCTAATGACATCTCAAATTTCCAAGTAGAAATGCAACATCCTATTACAAATCGGCGAATAAATAGGGGGAATACAGACAGAGGAATTGATGCAATACCAGGTGTTCTCGAGTTATATGAAGTAAAAACTACTATAGGGTTAAGGTCTACTGGTGTAAGCTTTCTTAGAGCTGTAAGGCAATTACAAATTGCCAAGACTTTTGCTGAATCTGGAGGAATGTTAGGCACATTGTATGACCAAGTTATCCCTGTTGTAGTACTAGACGAAGATGAATGGAATCGTTTATCTAGTTATACTAGAGATTTTAGGAATGGAAGGCATAGATTTTTATTGAGAGATTACAATAATCGGAATATTACCAGAGATCTTGATAACGCCATGAGACAATTAAATGATATGGGAGGAGGGGTAAAAGCCATACCTAACTTAGTTAACGAAGCAGATGATTTTAACAAAAATTTTGAAGAATATTTAAAAGGTTATTAATGTTATCTAGAATAATTGTATTGATGGTCATATCGTTTTTTTGTTTTTTATTTCTTAACTGTAACAAGAAAATTATGGAAAATAATAATGTTCCCATCTTAAAAAAAATTATAGGTAAAGCAGAATATCACAATATCCAAGGTTCGATAGGGAAATACTGTAGCAAGGAGATGTTTAAAGAAGAAATGTATCGTGAAAGTTTTTTTAGCTTTATAG
>JAKVCT010000608.1 GCA_022448995.1 Saprospiraceae bacterium | reverse complement strand
AGGTATTATTCTGCTCTACAGCAACTCCTTTGGATAACGTTTTCCAAGTCTTTCCACCTACACTGATTAGTCCATCTGCCCAGCCATTAAAGATTTTCTTTTGTAGTTTCACAATAGCATTTAGGGTATTTCGCCCATATAGCCCATCCTCTACTAAATCTGCTTTATACTTCTTATTCAACAGCTTTTGCACCAATAATACATCCACTTTTTTATTCTTTCCACCTTTTCCGACAGCAGCCTCTAAGGTTGTTGCATCAACAGTTTTCCCCTGCTCTCTACTCATCCCTCCATTTATCGCTAAAATTGCTTTATTGATAGCTGGCATCACTGTTCTAATCTGCTCTAAAAACGTTGCAGTCTCTTTAGAGAGTGTTGCAGTCTCTTTTAATTGCTCATATAGTACCATCCATTCGCTCATTTTCAGACGCAATTGTTTTAAACTTTGTTCTTGGCTAGACATAATTTTAATTCTTTTGAGATTCTCTAGATCAATTGCCTAATATATAACTTTTATTTTGGAGATTCGAATCTATTTTTCTTGTTCAAATAATGAATTCTGAACATTTTAAAATTTCGTAAACCCATAGCAAGTATTCGTAAACCCATAGCAGGTGTTCGTTAGTTTGCCATTGTGTAATAAATAATTATAGTCTTTTTTTGTACTCAGATTTAATGATATAACAAAAAAACGCTCAACAATGAAACAAGTATTCTTTACACTGTTTTTACTCCATTGTTCAATATGGAGCATTGCTCAATACTGGAACTTTGATGCCAAAAATATTCCAATACGCAGGGTCAATGGACTTGTGGGTAATGCTGTAGCAATGAATGATCAATATGCAATTGTAGGCACACCAGGCTACTCTTTCTTCAATTCTTTTCCACCAATAACAATAACTTCTGCAGGAACCGCTGCTGTCTTAGAAAAAGATGCTTCCGGACATTGGGTAATGATACAAAATTTACTTCCAAATCTTCTTCAAGGAAACTTTGATCAAGCTGGCTCAGCCGTTGCTCTTGAAGGTAATATTGCTGTAGTAGGTGCTCCATTTGCAAATAGTGTGAATAGGCAAAACTGTGGGCGCATAGATATTTACACACGCGATGCTACTCTGGGCTGGGAATACACAAAAAGCTTCTATGGGTCCTATAGTAATGAAAATCTGGGTACCTCTCTTGCCATGAAGGATGGTAGAATCTATGCAGGCGCTCCAAACTACAATAACGCTCAAGGATTAATACAGATTTATAAGCAGGATGCTCTTGGCACTTGGAATACAGAGGCTACCATAGTAGGTTATACTGGTACTAATCGCTTTTTTGGTTCATCTATAGCCGCTAAAGATTCTACCGTATTTATAGGTGTACCAGGATCATCTCAAGTAGTTCGTTGTGATAAAACAACTACATGGTCTAGCCTATTTTCTCAGGTAATTTATGGTACTATGTCTCAAACCAGTAACGATTTTGGTTCATCTATAGCCATTCACGATAGCCTGCTTGTTATTGGAGCACCTGCACATAACAATAACGAAGGACTTGCCTTCGCACTTCTTCCCAATCCTGCTACAGGAGATTGGGAAATGGTAGACACCATATACAACCCAAGTCCGATGGCTGATGAATACTTCGGTGCTCAGGTTAGTGTTTATCAAAATAAAGTAGTGATTGCAAGCCCTGAAGAAAAAACAGATGCTAACAATGCCAATCCATTGAATGAGGCTGGAGCTGCATTTATTTATTATGATTGGGATAATAATAATCAGTGGTCTCTACTTCAAAAAATTATTTCTCCTGATCGAGAT
>JAKVCT010000607.1 GCA_022448995.1 Saprospiraceae bacterium | reverse complement strand
ATGGTCGTTATTATAAGGGGGAACACTATAGAAGAGTGGAAGATTTGCTAGGGAATGACGCTTACCTTTCTACGGCTAACATAAATAATCCTCAAAACTATATCGATCAGGAATCTCCTGCTGAGTTTTTTAATTTCTATGATTCTTCTTACAAAGATGCAGACGAACCAAATATTTTGCATTATCACAATGATGGTTTAGTAAGTTGGATTGGACTTTTTGCACAATTGGAGTACTCTACTGAGCGCCTTTCAACCTTTGTTTCAGTTTCTGGGTCAAATCAAGGGTTCAAGCGTGTAGATTACTTTAATTATGTTCCAGGAGAGCAAGAAAGTGATTGGCAAAATTTCTTAGGAGGTACCGTAAAGGCTGGATTGAACTTCAATATTAATGATGCCTTTAATATTTTTGCTAACGCGGGATATTTCTCTAGACAGCCTATTTTTGATAACGTTTTCATTAATTTACGCAATGATCTAAATGAAGAAGTAGAAAATCAAGCGATTTTTTCTGGAGAAGCTGGAATTGGTTACCAAAAAAATAATCTAAAAATAGCCCTTAATGGATATTATACCAATTGGAGTAATAGACAGGAATCTTTTAAATATAGAGTTGATGAAACTGATGCTTCAACAGGTTGGGAAGCAGGAGATGAGATACAAGCGAATTTGTCTGATATCACTCAAGTACACGCTGGTGTAGAATTAGAAGCAATATACAATCCAATTAGATCACTTACACTATCAGCAATGTTCTCTTACGGAAATTGGGTTTACGTTGGCAACATTACTTCTTCTAATATAAATCTTGACCAGGATCTTCCTGCAGTTGATAGAATTCTATATGTCGATGGATTATCAATAGGAGACGCTGCTCAAACTACTGTAAACCTAAGAGCAAGCTACGAAATTGTTAAGGGTTTAAGACTTAGAGCAAATTGGTATATGGCTGATCGAATTTATCCAGGGTATGATATTACTGATGATGAGTATTTTGAAGTTGGAGCTGAAACTTACGCAATTCCTACTTATAATTTATTGGATTTAGGAATTTCTTATCACATAAGACCAGCGTCTAATGTAGGTATTACTCTTTTTGCCAATATGGATAATGTATTAGATACAAAATATGTATCTGAGACAAACACTAATTATCAAGATGATCCAGCTACACCTATCAACGAATTCTATAACAACAAAGGAGTTTTTGGTTTTGGACGTACATGGAATGGAGGTTTAAAGCTTGAATTCTAAGGTATAGATTTTCTCAAAAGAGAGTATTATACAGATTAAAAAAAGCATCTTCTCGAGAGGGAAGGTGCTTTTTTTTAGTGGGTTAAAGTATACTATAGTATACGAAGAATACTTCGGAAATAGGTGTGCAAATAGACTTTAGGAGAAAAGGAAGAGGTATATGCCCCCTATCAAAAAGTCTCCTTCTGTAGAATTTAACAGAAGGTGACTTTTTACTCTTCAAATCACTAGAACTTAGTGCTCTATTGTGTATTCTCAAGCACTATCCTTTAAGAGAATTTCAGTATTGATCGCAGCGATTGAGCTTCAATGGAGGCGCTTTCAATGATTTGCATCTCAAAGTTCTGCTTTTTACTGTCTTCATTGATCGCTTTTAGGTCTTTAGGACGTAGTATGGCGATCTTTTGATTTTCTAGAACTACCCAGATTAAATGTTCCTGATTAAGATTGATATGCATAGGGGTTGATTTATCCATCAAAAATTGATGGATGGTGTTTTCACCCCGGGTAGCGAGATAAGCCGTTACATTCTGGAGGTTTCTTCCATTGGGAAGCTTAA
>JAKVCT010000606.1 GCA_022448995.1 Saprospiraceae bacterium | reverse complement strand
AAACTCTACACCAACAGCGCCAGCACCCGTATTTTCATTGTAGGAACTACTATTACTAGGATTTTGATCTAAATCTGTCACCATAGAAACATGAGAATCACCACTCAAAATAATGACATTATCAATACTGTTATTTTCAATAAAATCCAACAAACGATCTCTTGCTGCATCGTAACCATCCCAAGTTTTAGGGTCTAAAACACCATTACTTCCAATGCCAATCCAACCAGGAATTGAAGCTAAAGACCAACCCGCTACCATTTTTTGATTGCCAATGATTTTCCATTTGGCAGTAGAATTTTGGAGTTCATTAGCCAACCAATTGTATTGGGTATTGCCCAAAATACTCAAGTTGTTGCCAGAAACCGTATCTACATCTCTATACAAAAGTACATCTACCATGAAAAGGTCAATTAAGTTTCCAAAACTCAACTTGCGATAGCCTCGCTCAATATTATTAGGATCAGGTTGACGAATAGGAACATATTCCCAAAAGGCTTGCAAACCTCCTAGGTAAGCAGCAGTAGAACCACCTTTGTCGGTATCATGGTTATCCCAAATAACGACCCAAGGATGCTGTTGGCGAGCAGCACGGAGATCTGGATCAAGGAGATAGTATTCGTGACGATCGCGCCATTCTTCTAAGTTGGTTGGAACCGAAGGGTATGGTGTTGGTACACGAACTTGTTCATCAGCATCTACAAAATCATAGATGTAATCTCCTAAATGAACTACCAAATCAATATCTGGACGTTCAGCAATCTTTCTATAGGCATTGAAAAATCCAGAATATACACTACTACAAGAAACCACGCACATACGAATATGATCAATCACACTATTGGAGGCTGTGCGGGTTCTACCTTTCGCAGAATAATTATTGTACTCATCCCAAAAGCGATAATAGTAGGTGCTGTAAGGACTCAGTTGAGTCACATCAATTTTAGCAGTCCAATCGGTTGTAGAGTCACAGTCTAAACTATCCATTCGTACTACATTTATAAATAGCGAATCTATTGCCATTTCCCAATAGACCTTTTTAGTTTCGTTGCTATCAGGACTTATTCTTGTCCAAATAATGACACGGTCGCTCATAGGATCACCGGAAGCAACCCCATGTAAAAAGGGAGCATGAGTATTATCTGCATACATGTTAATGGGTAACTGCGCTAAGCTAACTTGATAGAAGAAAAGGGTAATAAGAGTAGTATATAATGTTCTCATTTCTAATGATTTGGTGTGATGCTTTAATCTTTGCTCCAAGCAAGAATTTAATGATAGAAGTTGTTTAAGAATGGTATTCAAAATAGACTTTGAGTACTGATTTTTACTAAGTCAAGGCATTTTTGAAAAAGATAGCCATAGCTATCTGCTGAAAAAATAACGATGGATTAGCAAAAATCAGCATTTCAATAGTCTTTGACAGATCATTTTTAAACAACTTCATAGTAAAAAATTGTAAATCAAAATATTAGAGAGGCTAATTTGCTATGAAGTTATAAATAAACTTTGATAAACTTTAGCATTCCTCAAAAATCAATTATAGAAGTTGTATTAAAATAGGATTGTATTAAAAGGGAGTGCCATTTTTTCTGTAGACAAGGCGAAAAATTGGCTAATAGCCTTAGCTATTCGACCATTTTTCAACGCTGGATACAGGAAAAAGTGCTTTCATTTTTGATATTAGGTTATTTTTAAACAACTTCATAGCTGCAATGTCATAAAATTAAATTATTCAATGCCGAGTCTTAGTCGATTTCCCACGCCTACCATTTTAGTATTTGGATTACTGTCAATAGCGGGTTATAGCTATGTA
>JAKVCT010000605.1 GCA_022448995.1 Saprospiraceae bacterium | reverse complement strand
AGTTTAGATTTTGCAATCTAACAGCGATCAAACGCTCTTTAAAAGTATTTATAAACCTAAACTTTAAACTATTTTACTGCTTAAAGTTTATCACTATTTATCACATTAAGGCATTTTTATATGCAAAAAGAACTTTTATACAGAATTGCCCTATCTTTTATTCCTAAACTAGGCAATCAAACCATTAAAAAATCATTAGATTATTTCGGTTCAGCTGAATATATTTTTGAACAAGCAACAAAGAAGGAACTCCAAGCTGCAAAATTTAAAAGGAACTGGACAGAAGCTGTAGCTCAAAAAACAACTCTCAATAGAGCAGAAAAGGAATTAAAATTTATAGATCAATATAAGATCCAACCACTCCCCTACGAATCCTCAAAGTATCCACAGCGACTTAAAAACTGCCATGATGCACCTCATCTATTATACTACAAAGGTAATAGTAACTTAAATACAGCTAGGATTGTGAGTATAGTAGGCACTCGTAAACCCACAACAAGAGGCATAATTTGTTGTGAGCAATTAATCGATGATCTGAAAACCTATGATGTCTTAATCACTAGTGGATTGGCCTATGGAGTGGATATTACAGCCCATAAACGTAGCTTAAAAAATAATATTGATACTGTAGGGGTTGTTGCTCACGGCTTAGATCAGATTTATCCTATCAAACACCGCAAAACTGCTCAAGAAATGGTAAAACAAGGTGGTATTCTATCTGAATTTACATCTGGTATGGAGCCTTTACAGAGTAACTTCCCTATGCGTAATAGAATTATAGCTGGTATGGCTGACGCTATAGTAGTCATAGAGACAGCAAAAAAAGGCGGTTCTATGATTACTGCTTATTTAGCTAACGAATACAATAAAGATGTCTTTGCAGTTCCGGGAAGGACAGAAGATAGTAATTCTAAAGGATGTAATCACCTGATTAAGACACACCGTGCTGCTCTGCTAGAATCGGCAGAAGATATTGCTTATATAATGGGATGGCAGAGAAAAAAGGATTCTAGTATACAGAAGAGACTATTTATAGAACTCAACAAACAAGAACAAAAAATAACCAACCTTTTGGTAGGACAGGATCCTGTGCACATGGAAGACCTTATTCTCCAAACACAAATGAGCACTAGCAAAATAGCAACATTGCTCCTAGAACTTGAACTAAAAGGAATTGTTAAGGCACTTCCTGGCAACTACTTTAGATTATTATAATGGCTGCTGAGGCACAATAGATTTGTTGGTCCGAAGAGATACTTTTATATACTGATTCGTAGGGTACTTCATATTTTGTGCATTAGATGGCTCTGAGAGAACACTAGTCTTAATCTTTGCGATACTTTCTAACTGATCACCCATTTTATAAACTCCTATCATCCCATCTAGTAGATCTTGCATGATAGCCAGATTATCTTCAGCATTCTCACCTAGATGAAAGTTTTGTTCAACATCTATGTCTCGCTGGTCAATAGTATAACAAGCTAAGTCAATAAACAACTCGCGGTTTTGAATTTTCTCCTGAATTTCTTGAGGCAAAGTTAACCACCAGTATTGCAATGATTGGATATTGTCATTAGAAACACCTTCTTGTTCTACAAAGATTTGAGCACTAAATTCTTTAAGTTTTACAGGTACTTTTTTTACCAAATGGATATTTGTAGCATGCTCCCTAACATTCTCTCGACTATTATCTTTGATAACTGTGGTATTGACAGTGTACGTCATACCTGTTGGTGTACCAATAATCTGCTCCAGAGCCTCACCAGTATTTTCTACTTGAGTATTTGTCACAGTAGGATCTACAGTTTTATTGCTGC
>JAKVCT010000604.1 GCA_022448995.1 Saprospiraceae bacterium | reverse complement strand
CTCATCATTGTTTTTGTTTTTATTTCGTGTGCTTCTATTTGAACAGTTTGTTTATTTTGTTTTAACCCTAGAGAGTGGTTGGTGGTCAACTTCCGGGATACGACATGGTTTCTCAAGTGGATTATATAACTTCAAAAATCAAACCACAATCGTGTTTCATTTTGGATTTTATTCATCTAAATCATTTTATTTAACTCTTAAAGATTCTTATCTATTATTGTTGCGCATAGCCTGCCAAAAATCATTCTATTAATTAAGTTTTAACATATTTATTAGTCCCACCCTCACCACCTCCCATTACCGATAATTTCATAGGCCCCTAGAGCTAAAATGCGATATTGCGTTTTGGCCTATACACTACTATTTTTTAATGCCAATACTGCAAGCTTTATCAAGTCTATAAATCCACAACGTGCAGAATCGCTGTGAAAACAACAACTTTCTTCTAGATCTATGTAGATCTATCTAGATCTAGAGATCTAAATCTAGATTTTTCTAGACTCCAGAGAGTAAAAAATTTTATTCTCTTTATTATTGGCTGTTAAACTTCTTTTATCATTGTTGAATACTACACGATGCATTCTTAGCTTTGCTTTGGCCTTTTACACCTCAGCCAAGATCAAAACAATCAAAAGGTAAGTCCCAGATCTCTGGACCTGGACTCTTCTTGGATCTGGAACTGGAGCCTAACCAAGTTTGGATCTAATCTACCTAAATCTAAACTAAAAAGATCCTCAAGCTTTAAAATTTTTAACATTGTATTTAATATTATATCATCCTCTCTGGATTGGACCCAAGTCTAATCCTACATTGAGATTATTTTTATCAAGATCTCTTTGCACTGTGTGATACTGTAAGTATACTTCTATAAGTAAGCTAACACCCTGTGATATTCCACTCTCAGCTAAGTACTGAGAGCTTGCTTATTTAATATTTAATTAATACATTATTGTGATACTTACCCTTCTTAATAATCCCAGGCAAATATAGGCTGGGCGTAGGACTAAACAACCTACACGTTAATTTAATTTAATTGCAATTGTGAAAAAATTATAACCTTATTCTTTTTCCAAGATCTTAGTCCTTCTAAGGTCCACTCCTTACATCACATACCACCACTTAATACTCCCATCTCTTCTTAACTCTCCCATCTATTCATTGCACTGTCCTCTCGTCTCACTCGTCATACTCATAAAACAATAAACACCCAATTAGACACTAGCCCACTACTATCATTCTTCTTTATCATCCTGTACCCGCATCTGGGGTAGACCTCTGGGTGGACCAATCACTCGGGGGCGTGCGGAGATTCTTTTATTAAACTTTTTACTTTACCTCGGATAGGCGGAACACTGAGGGGGTCGATCACGAGGCCTTCTCCCGGATTGTCCCATTACACCATCTAAACAATGCCTAACTTCTATCTTGCTAGATGTCTCTTGTCCTGCCTCCATACACTCTTTTACATCCTGACACATCTCCCCCCCCCCCCCCCCCCCCCCCCCCCCCCCCCCCCCCCCCCCCCCCCCCCCCCCCCCCCCCCCCCCCCCACCCCCAACCTCCCTCCTCCCCCCTGGCACCCTGCCCCCCTTGACCCTCATCCAACCTGAGAGAAGCCAACAATCTCTCTTCTCTCTCCCCCAGGTGAGCCTTGCTCTCACCCCTCCCAGCCCACTCTCTTCTTCTCCGTTCAACATTAGGAAGAGCTTGATTCTCAACTTAGACATAAAAAGATCCCCCACCTCCTGGCTCCTCTCTCTCCTGATTCTTGCAGACCAACCCCGGGCCCCCCACCATTCAATTCCCCTGTGGTGTTTGT
>JAKVCT010000603.1 GCA_022448995.1 Saprospiraceae bacterium | reverse complement strand
ATAAACCCCGAAGGGCTCAATGCAGTTAACCACGAAGTGCTCTGCGAAGCAAACCCCGAAGGGCTCAACGCAGTTAACCACGAAGTGCTCTGCGAAGCAAAAAGTTAAAAAGCTTTGTTTTTTAATAATTGATAATCAGCGACTTATGAAATTACTTATTAAAGGTGATAAAATCACTATATTCTGATTATCAATTAGTTGCAAAACCTTCACGGACCATAGTTATTAGAACATAATTATATTTAAAGCTTAGTGAGTCTAGAAACTTACTAAGCTTTTTTATTTTTGTGGGATTATCTATTGACCTTGTTTAGTTATAAAAAGTATAATGGGGAAGTTATTTTATTACATAGGCATCAGTTTATACAGTTTTGCGATTCGAGTAGCTGCATTGTTTTCTCCGAAGGCGAAACTCTGGGTAAGTGGTCGAAAGGGTATTTGGCAGCGACTAGAGGCTGCGTTCGAGAGTGAAGATGCGGAAGTGATCTGGATGCACTGTGCTTCCTTGGGAGAGTTTGAGCAAGGTCGACCATTAATTGAAGCCTTGAAGCTGAAATTCCCAAAACATAAGTTATTGTTGACTTTTTTTTCGCCTTCAGGCTACGAAGTACGCAAAAATTATGATTTAGCTGACTGGGTCTTTTATTTACCGATGGATGGACCAGGGAATGCAGGTCATTTTATGAAAATAGTAGATCCCAAGATGGTCTTTTTTATTAAGTATGAGTTTTGGTACTACTATTTGAATGCTTTGAAGCAATCTAAAGTACCTACTTACTTAGTTTCTGCACATTTTCGTCCCAATCAAGTATTTTTTAAATGGTATGGCGGCTTTTTTAGGAATATTTTGGAATGTTTTACACAAATATTTGTACAAAACGAGGACTCAGTTCATTTATTAGACTTTTGTCAAGTACCTGTACAGGTTACAGGTGATACACGCATGGATCGTGTACTAAAAATTAGCGAAAATGCGCAATCATTTCCCGTGATTGATGGTTTTGTAGCTGATCGAAAGGTGCTAGTAGCAGGCAGCACATGGTCAGAAGATGAAAACCACCTGTTGCGCTTGATGCAAAACGATGATTTATACAAGAATTACTGTCTGATCATTGCACCACATCAAGTAGATGCTGCACATATCAAAGATTTAGAAAATCGTTTATCCAAAATCAACGCATTTTCTTACACATTATACTCAAGACTCTCACAATCCTCTTCAAAAGGTGACCAAAACAAGGTTTTAGTCATTGATAATATCGGTATGTTGAGCAGTTTGTACAAATATGCGCATATTACTTATGTTGGTGGCGGTTTTGGCGCAGGTATACACAATATTTTAGAGGCAATTGTCTACAAATTGCCTGTTATTTTTGGTTCCAAGTACCAAAAATTCCAAGAAGCAGTGGATTTACATGCTTTGGGCGTGGCGCAGAGCTACTCCAGCTATGAGGAATTAGAGGAAGTTAGCCGCTTTCTAGCCAATTCGAATAATTATAGTCAGATTCAAGCTGCAGCAGAGGCTTATATTCAAGAACAACGCGGAGCTACGGATAAGATTATGGAGGTTTTAGTGGAGGAAGTCTAAAAAAGATGGAGACAAACTTTGAAAAATCAGTTTGTATGGTTTTAGTACTGTTTCAAATTTGTAGTTTTGCATCAAATTTTTTGTAAATAGAAAATAAGCTAATAAACCTATGAAAAGTTTAGCACAACGAGATAAAGCAGTTGTTTGGCATCCATTTACTCAAATGAAAACAGCAGGAGACTGTATTCCAATTGTAAGAGGAGAGGGGACGCGCTTGTACGATGAAGATGGCAAGGAA
>JAKVCT010000602.1 GCA_022448995.1 Saprospiraceae bacterium | reverse complement strand
CCATGCTCCAAGTAAAGCTCCAAGCCACTCAGGAGTAATAGAAAGAATAGTAGGCACAATAAAAAACCCCTAATAAAAACTTTACAAGGGGCGGTACTTACTGAAACAGAGTTTTATACCATACTAACAGACATAGAAGCCTGCATCAATAGCAGACCATTAGCAAAGTTGTCTGAAAATGCAGATGACAATAATCTATCCTGTATCACACCAAGTCACCTGATAATAGGAAAAACTCTGAGACCAATACCTCCAGATATTCATGAGCAAATTGAAGCACCACGTCAAAACATGGACTTGATAAAAAGATGGAAGCTAAGAGACAAAATAGCAAAACTATTTTGGAGTAGATGGATAAAAGAATATTTGTCTGAATTAAGGCAGTATCATAACAGCAATCAATCAACAAAAAATTTGAAGCCCGGAGATTATTGCCTAGTAATAAGTGAAAAAACAGGCAAGTATGATTGGCCAACAGCTGTTATAACTGATGTTTTCAAAGGGAGAGATGGACTAGTGCGCACAGTTGAAGTGAAACTACCTCATTCAGCTGCAGATATTAGTGACAAAGGTCATCCTCTAAAACAAATAAAAACAATACGCAGGGGCATTGAAAGCATCATTCTGTTAGAAGCCTCTGCAGAAGGAACAACTAAATAATTTTAGTTTGTAAAACTAAAATTGTGGGGAGCATATAGCATACATCATCATGAAAATTTTTAAACTTTTTAAACTTCCAATCATATTACTATGGTGCTATGGAATGGTTATGTCAAACAACTTAGTAGAAGTTGAAAAGACCAAACCTCAAATCATATTCGAACCTTTGGGAAAGCTTGTAACTCAATTCACCTATGCAAACATCAAGATTCATTTGGACTTGAAACCACTACAAGAAGAGGTTCTAGATACGTGTCAAACCGCTCTACTCTTGAACCAATACTTGAAAGATTACAAAACTCAAGCTGCTACATCAACCAAAAGATATCTTAATGGAATGCAACACGACATTTTACAAATATGCATAAATTGCATCAAAAAACTAAATGGTATATCTACTACTTTTGGATTAAAAATTGAAATGGAATCAGATCCCAAAAAACTAAAACCTATTTTAGAAAAAAGGAAGAAAAAGACAACGGAAACTAGAGGTAAAAGACAGTTAGTAACTCTGGCAGTAGTAGCGGCTATATCAATAATTTCATACTACACCGTGTCCCAACTCACTAATATGGCAGGATCAGATGGTAATGATATAATCACCAACCAAAACCACGTAGTAGAAGCATTACAAGGAGAACACAACAAATTATCAAGAACTGAAAAAGATGTTGAAAGATTAACCAAACACATTGCCGATCTAGAAAAACATTTATTAATTATGAATGATCTAGACACAGCCTTTATAAAAATACTATCCATAAAAAGCCAATGTGATGAAATATCTAACCATATCTCAAACATCGAAAATTCTCTATATGACTTACTAAAAGGCAAATTATCACCCAACTTAGTAAGCACAGAAAATCTTTCACAAACTTTAATCACATTAAGAAACAAACTTATCAAAGAAGGATATACATTGGGACTAAACGAAGTAACTGATATCATTCAAAATGATTGTTCTTTTGTAAGCTTCGAAGGAGGGGAAATCATTTCACTCTTGCATATCCCAATATATAAAATCCAAACAGAACTATCAGCTTACCAATATCTGAATATTCCATTGACAACTTCGGACAACGATACTGCAATTACAATTCAACCACAAAACTCTATATTGGCAATAAATCTTCAAAATGAAATATTCATTGAACTAACCAATTATGACC
>JAKVCT010000601.1 GCA_022448995.1 Saprospiraceae bacterium | reverse complement strand
AACAGCGTCTTGATGCCAAACAATCAGAGTATTTATTCAATTTAATTACTTCTCCTGATACCTATGGAGGAACAGCACAACGTTGTTTTATTCCTCACTTAGGGGTCGTTTTTTATTTAGATGATGGCACAGCTGTTGGGCAAGTAAGTATTTGTTTTCAGTGTAATCAGCAAGTAGCTACACCAAGTATAAAGGCTCAAGATGAGGCTGAATATATGGGATATAGTCCAGCAGGAGAAACTAAAATGGTAGAGTTTTGCAAGTCTCTAAGTTTTGGTCACTGTGGTATTATGGAGGAGATGCCAAGTGATGATTAGGCTAAATATTTTGTAATAAGTACTTTTTCATACATAAATAAGTTTAACTTCACAGCATATTGTGAAAATCATATACTAGACTCTTCGGACTGTTAAGGGAATAGCAGATTTAATTTGATAGAATCGTATTTATATGAGAAAGTTAAAGTTTAAACCAAAAGTTATTACCCCATTTTGGATAACGAGTGTATTAGCTATGCTATGGGGAGCATTATTATTTCTCGGAGGAACAGGAATCGTCTTATTGCATCAATCTACCGGATACGGAGAAAGCTTGAGAGGAGGCGATGGTGCTGATATTGCTGCTTTGATGGGTATTATCACTTTTGGCATAAGTTTACTCGCCTATATAGTGGAGTGTGGGCTTATAGCTCTCTATTTCCATAATGACAGAACATACTCTAGAAAACGAATTGTGTGGATAGTACAGTTTTTTGTAATTGCCTTATTCTTTACGTTTTATATCGGTAGCACTAACAAACCTCGTCATATACTACATATAGGAAAGGATATCAACTACTTTGTGGTCATCCAAAATTATCCAGGCGAGAAAATAGCTTTTAGTTTTAGTAATTATGATAAAGAAGCTTTTATAGATACTAACGGACAGCTTGTATTTGAAGTGGAAGATAAACTCTATAGAAGATCTGATTATAAGGGAAATTTCAATATGTTATCTGAGCGAGGGGGGAAAATAAGTACTTCTAAAGGTAGTTATTGGAAACACTTGTATACAACAAATGGCTATAAACTAACCGCTAGAGACTCTAATGATATAGATAGAAAAATAGAAAAAGAGTTGGGAACCTTACTAGATGAAAGGTAGTTAGAGCATGTTTAACATTATAATTAAATCTAATTAGGCCTACCTATTTACTTATTTGCCATTATTATCACACTACATCAAGCAATTTCTTTGCTTCGCTCACATCTGTTTTTTAATAACTATTATGGGAAAACTTCTTTTTATTTAAAAATATAAGTATATTCATGAGCATTTCAAGTACTCTGTAAAACAATCCTACAAGAATAGTTGGATTGCTAAAGATCAGTAGTTTTGGTGGTAAATTATACGGAGTTCAAAAAGACGAAGATAGCCAATACGCAGAAAAAATACAGATTATTCCATAACTACAAGAGATCTTTTGACCAATTGCGCCTATTACTTAAATTTCGTTTTCTTCATAGAATTATTTATTCTAACTATTCTAGGTTACCACGGTTGGCTAACACTCGTTGGATCTGCAAGGGGATAATATAAGTTATCAACCTTTCATATAGTTATAGTTGGAACGATATTACTTTAGTTTGTACATTTTTTGGAATCAATTGATTCTATTTTTATAAAAAAATAAAAATAAGATTATCAATTGAATAAAGAATAGAAGCGACCTAGAGCAATTTAACACACAGGTGCATTTATGCTATACTCTACCTCTATAATCAGTTTTCTTCTTTTTATCAGTATTCAGCTTGCACAAGGGCAGAAAATAGAATCTTGCCAAGCTATCTCCCAA
>JAKVCT010000600.1 GCA_022448995.1 Saprospiraceae bacterium | reverse complement strand
GGATTTGGATACAGGTGAAATCTATGTCAATTAGATTAGTTACCTGCTTCCAGGTCTTTGCTCCATCATTGGTTATCCAAAACAGACCATTATTACCAACGATATAACCATTATCCTCAGAGGTAAACTGTACTTTCATTAGGCGTTTATGTTCATTAAGAACTGTATTTCCTGTTGCTAATTTTCTCCAAGTATTGCCATAATCCTCTGTTTTTAGAATAGTACCATATTCTCCAATGATATAACCAACTTTTTCGGTAGGAAAGCTAACACTTCTGAAAAAATCGCCTTTTAATTCAGGATAAGGAATAAAGTTTTGACCACGATCTGTGCTACGCATCACAAGACCATAACCTATAGCATATACAGTAGAATCATTTGTAAATAAGACTTCCTGGAGTTCATGTTCCAATTCCATTTTCTTTTTAGGATAGCCATTTCTATCTAAGATCCATAATCTACCAATATGAAAATTAGTATTACCTACAATAATAATATTATTCGGCTCCCTAAAATCAAAACCCTTCCAGATATATTCCCACTCTAGGCTTTGGTTTTTTGCAATTATTTGATCATTTGTATATTTATAGAAATGAATAATACCATCATGGCTTAAAAGAAGTGGTTTTTGATAAGCCAAGTTACGTACTCCCCATTTACTGGTTATTATGGTATCCCATGTTAGACCACCATCTGTTGTTTTCCACAATGTACCAGGCTCAAAGACTTTACCAGAAGCTGCAAAACCAGTATCTTGGCTAATAAATAGAATCTCATTGAGGCTTCCTGCATTGGGTAAATCTTGAACACTATACGTAAGTTCTACTTTTTCCTTAGAACAACTACTAATACCCAAAAGTAGTAACAATAGAAATATAATAGCTTTCATAATTTTAGATAGAAGAAGAAATTAAGCTCACCGAAAGTTTAACAATCTGAATTAAATATCTTTAAGGTATATTAGGATTTTGGTTGTTGATTATCAATGTAATAAAAACTATTAATACTTAGAAATTCTCCAAAATGATCTATTTTTTATGAATCTAGTCCTTTTTAATAGGGAATAAGAATTCCCTGTATACTCTAAAAACGACCATCCATAATTTCTATAACAAAAGCAGCAAAAGGTACTGCAAAGATAAAAGCATCAAAACGATCTAAAAAACCACCATGTCCAGGAAGTATAGTTCCTGAATCTTTAATACCCAAACTACGTTTTAGCATAGACTCTACCAGATCACCAAGTATACCAAATATAGTGCAGGTTGCACCTAAAACTAACCATAGAGTAAGAGAAAATCTAACTTCAGCGAATACATAGAAGCATAAGACTCCAGTCACCATGGCACCAATTACTCCGCTAAAAGTACCTTCCCACGTCTTTTTAGGAGAAATTCGAGGAAACATTTTATGTTTGCCAATCTTAGAACCCAACAAATATGCAAAAACATCACTTGCCCAAACCATTAGTATAAGCGCTAGAATTACTAACATACCACTTTCGTCAGTTAGAGGCATAGAAACAAGTAGGGTAGTTGGAATACCAATGTAGACAATGCCTAACATATTAAATGCAATGTTCTCAAATGGTTTACTAGAGGCAGCAAATAATTCGAATAAGAATGATGCAAAGAGTAAAGGGAATAGCCAAAAAGAATAATCTACAATTAATGGGAGGGTAGCTGTCATTCTATTTATGATCAGTAGGGCAGGAGCTATACCCAGTAATACAGCAAATACCCTTCGAATAGTATTATAGATAGGTTTACTATCTTGCTTTAGTACCAATCCTGAAAATTCCCACAGACAGAAAATCCCAACTAAAAAATACAAACTTGC
>JAKVCT010000060.1:13874-21334 GCA_022448995.1 Saprospiraceae bacterium | reverse complement strand
CACGAGGCTTTTTAACGAAGTGCAGCGCAAAAAGGCTGATTGAATTAAATACAAATTAATTGTGGCTAGCTACTTAAAGGTAGATTTGCTGTATTATTGGTACTAAGTACTCTTATAAATAAACACTAGATGAAAAGAACTCCAAATCTATATTTTATCATTACTTTTCTTATTGGTATAGCTATCCTAGCTAAATCAATTATTGGCGAAAGTAAGGTACCTGACACTGACATGCAATTTGCTCAGAATTATGTTGTGATTGAGCCCTTCCTATTTGAAATTTCATTAGGAATAATTATTACAGTTAAATCAGGTATCCTGTTGTTACTAAAAAAGGGCTTGAAAAGAAACCTACTCCACTTAGTAAACTTAACTCTTGATATAATAGCTTTGCTCATGCTTGAAGCAGGAGTAAATATGACTGCAATTCCTAGAAGATATTATTCTTTTGATACCTTTTCTACTTTTAGTACATCTGAGTCCAATATCAGTTTTTTACTCTTTTTTGGTACTTTACTTTTTATTATAAGTCAAATCTTGTCCATTGCAATCATTTTCAAAATGATATCTAATAAAGAAAAGTTGGAATCTTTTGAAACATTAGATGGTAAGATAAATAGGGTCTAAGACTGCATTAGTGGTAATGGTGTATTTTTAGCTATATTATCATTGGGTAGCAGTGTCAAATATAAAATTTTGCACTTTCGTTTGAGATCCCTCTGTCTCGTCTATACATAACATTGCATCCGTGTTCTCAATATGTTTACCTAGGATTTTTAGATTAGACTAATAATAAAAAATCAGAAACAACTAATATTCCTGAGATATGGGATAAAACTAAGCAATTCCGTCATTTTTAAACAATATCGTTAGAAAGTTTTGCATAAAAGAAGTATTTTTGTGGCTCATTTTACAAAAAAGTATAAACAAGTAGTTTTGTTGGGTGATAAATACTTTTTTGAGATCTATTGATATAGAAGTTGTCTAAAAATTATCTTCATTGCATCAAATCTAATTCTTAAACAACTTCATAGAAAAAATACTTCAATAGCCTTGGAAAAATAGGAGGGTTCGCCATACGACAAACACTTGTAAAAGCCATAATACTCTATAACTAATAATTTAAATTATTCAAGTTATAGTGCTCTTATGCTACTTAATACAAAAGTTGTTTAAAAATTATCTTCATTGCATCAAATTGAATAAAAATCTTTGAGCTTCTGCACCAACCACAGGTACAGTTCTTAGCTATGGCGAGGATTTTTAATAAAGTTAGATACAAAATAGTCGATTAATTTTTGTGTTAGAGAGTTTTATCTATTTACTTAGTTAAATCTAATTTTTAAACAATTATTGTAATAATCTTATCTATTAATTCAATAGGTCGATAAGATCTAGCTAAACTATCATTCATTGGCATTATTAAAATCAATTTCAGGCACAAGAGGGACTATAGGGGGGAAAACAGGACAAAATCTAACGGCTTTGGATATTGTTGAGAGTACAGCAGCTTATGCTCAATTTTTATATAATAATGGCGAGGCTCCTAAGGTCGTTTTGGGACGAGATGCCCGTATTTCAGGTGAAATTGTAAGCCAGATTGTGAGCAGTACATTGCGAATGATGGGGGTGGATGTTATTGATTTAGGTTTATCCACTACACCAACTGTAGAAATCGCAGTAGCACAGGAAGGTGCTGGTGGAGGAATTATTGTAACCGCAAGTCATAATCCTAAAAACTGGAATGCTTTGAAATTCTTAAATGCTGCTGGTGAGTTTATATCTGCCGCAGAGGGACAAGAAATCTTACGATTGGCTAATAGTGGTGAAGTTGAGTATGCTGATGTAGATCGCTTAGGGAAGCATTCCAAGGCTGTTGGTTATATACAAAAGCATATTGATTTAATTTTTGGCTTAGAATTAGTCAATACTGCTGACATCAAAGCCAAAAACTACAAGGTTGTAGTAGATTGTATCAACTCTACAGGTGCAATATCTATCGTGCCCTTATTGGAACAATTAGGTTGTGAGGTGATCACAATTAACGACTCGGTAAATGGTCGTTTTGCACACAGACCTGAACCTCTACCTGAGAATTTAACACAACTTTCTAAGGCTGTAGTTGCTGAACGTGCAGATCTTGGGGTTGCTGTAGATCCTGATGTAGATCGTTTAGTCTTTGTTTGTGAAGATGGAGAAATGTTTGGAGAAGAGTATACTTTGGTAGCTGTTGCTGACTATGTATTACAGTATAGAGTAGGAAATACGGTTTCTAATTTATCTTCTACGCAAGCTTTGGCTGAGGTAACCAAGAAACATGGGGGCAATTATTACGCTGCAGCTGTGGGAGAAGTTAATGTAGTGAAGACGATGAAAGAACATGATGCAGTTATTGGTGGAGAAGGTAATGGTGGCATCATCTATCCTGCATTACACTATGGGCGTGATGCTCTAGTTGGAGTCGCTCTATTTTTATCTTATCTAGCTGAATCAGAGAAATCAGTTTCTATTTTACGCAAGCGTTATCCTAATTATGTTATTATAAAAGATAAGATTCAGTTAACTCCAGAGATTGATATTGAATATTTACTGGAGTCTTTGAGGAAAAAGTATACAAATTATCCTCAGAATACAATTGATGGCTTGAAGATTTTTATTGATGGGAATTGGATTCATTTGAGAAAATCAAATACAGAACCGATTATTCGTATTTATACCGAAAGTCATTCTACAAGTACTGCTCAGCATTTAGCTAATAAGATCAAACAAGATGTAAGAGATATTCTTAAGATCAAGGAGCTTTAGGTAAGAGGGGAGAGATTTTGTACTCAATTGTATCAAATCTCAAAGGGATTGTCAGTTTAATAAGTTTTTGGATGATACTTTAGAATAGTACTATATCCAAGAAATAATGTTGGTTTTTGTCCAAAATCTTAAGTTCTTGAGCCTTGAATTTCAATTTTTAGTTTGAAATAATCAAAAAAATAACTATTTTATATTAAATAGTTTACTTGATTGTTGATTCAATTATGAATGAAGCTGTATAGCAATCTGCTGAGCTTAAGTAGTTGATAAAAACAAACTATTATTTTCAGTAACCATAGTTCGTAGGTTTTACAGGAGCTTGGTAACTAGTTAACTACAAAAATCCGCTCAAAAATACTTAGTCTTTTTTGAGCTTATTCTAAAACTAGTGTTGTCCATGCTCTTACAGAAAAGCTCAATGAAGTAAAATCCGCGAATTATATCCGTAAATGACCATATAGAATTGTTATGCGTATTTATTTAGACAATGCAGCCACTACACCAATTTGCGATGAGGTATTAAATAGTATGTTACCTTATCTAAAAAATCATTTTGGAAATCCTTCTTCTACTTATGCAGAAGGAAGAACAACACGCGCAGCCATAGAACGAGCAAGAAAAACGGTTGCAAATGCTTTGAATGCTACTAGTAGCGAGATTGTTTTTACTTCAGGCGGAACAGAAGCAAATAATACTGCGCTAAAGTCTGCAATTCGGGATTTGGGCATACGCCGAATTATTACCAGTCCGATTGAGCATTCTTGTGTTAAGAATACTGTAAAACATCTAGAACATCATCAGGAGGTAAGCGTAGAATATGTGCGTTTGAAGCCTACTGGTCAAGCTGATCTAGAACATTTGGCAAGCCTACTAGCAGCAGATAATACCAAAACTTTGGTAACACTGATGCATGCTAATAATGAAATTGGTGCATTAAATGATATTTATAAAATTGGAGAATTGTGCAAGAAACATCATGCACTTTTTCATACAGATACAGTACAGACGATAGGACATTTGCCAATAGACGTACAAAAGCTGAATGTTGATTTCTTATCGGGTTCTGCTCACAAATTACATGGTCCTAAGGGAGTTGGATTTTTGTATATCAACAATAAAAATCAAATTGGTTGCTTGATTGATGGGGGAGGACAGGAAAGACAAATGCGTTCTGGAACTGAAAATGTAGCCAGTATTATTGGGTTTTCTAAGGCCTTAACTTTGGCAATTGATGAGCTAGAAGAACGCAAAGTGCAGATAGAAATGGTACGTACTTATTTTATGGAACAACTCAAAGAATTACTTCCTGATGTTGAGTTTAATGGAGATCCTTATGGCCAGTATTTGTTTACTGTCTTGAGTGTTGCTATTCCTACCGATATGCCTCTAAATATGCTTTTGTTCAATCTAGACCTCAAAGGAATTAGTGCTTCTGGTGGATCTGCTTGCAGCTCTGGATCTGTTCAAGGATCTTATGTGATCCGTACGTTAGGAACAAATACTGCATACAAAACTATACGTTTCTCTTTCTCTCATTATAATACCAAGGAAGAGATTGATCAGGTTATAGCTGTGTTGACTGATGTACTAAAACCCGCTGCTAAGGTAGAGTTATAACCAAGTTATCCAAGATAAAATAAAGAATTTTAATCTTTATAATATGTAAAAAATGAATCCATTTCTGGGTTCATTTTTTTATTTATTGGAAATTGTACATATTTTGAAAAGATAATATTACTATTTGTTTGTGAATCATTTATTATATTGTATCTTAGCATATGATATGATAATCCCTAGATATTATTATTTTTAGTAAACATAGCATTTATATATTGTTATTTCCAAACAAGCATTTGTTAAAGCTTAATTAACTTATTTGTATTTGAATATAACAAATATTAACTTATTTTAATAAACATCCCTATGAATACAGCAAGCAAATTATTAGGAATTTCTGAGTTAGAGCAAACAGCCTCAATCTTAAAATCAGTAGCCCATCCCATTAGATTATCTATATTGCAATTATTAGTGCATGAAGGTAGAATGTCCGTTAACTCTATTTGTGAGATATTACAAAGTGAACAATCTTTGACTTCTCATCACCTATCTAATATGAAACTAAAAGGTGTTTTAGAGAGTAAGCGTGAAGGGCAAAAGGTATATTATTCTTTGAAGATGGAAAAGATGCGTAACCTTTTAGAATGTATTGAGAGCTGCATGGGACAATAGAATTTATTGTTACAGTACACACTACGAACAAAAGTTATCATAATTGTATGTTATGATAACTTTTTTTAGTTAGAGCCTGTCCAAAAATTCGAACCAGTTGTTGGATAACTTTTAGCGACAAAACTCAAACTGAATGGACTAGAGGAGAATACATTTGGAATATAAGTTTTTCGATGCTTTTTATCCTCATTAGAAATAGGCTAATCCTGTAAAAATATTTAATTCCCCTGGCTACTTATTACAAGTTTATAGAGTAATTTGTAAAGGGCTTTATGATTGATAATCAAATTGTTGAGGTTGATGAACTGCGCCTTTTTTGGGAACAGTGCAATTTTATCTGCTCTATTACTAAGCGTTTTAGTTCCTATGCACGTTTTTTAGATTGAATAAACTATTTTTTTAGATTCAAAAATCTTTAGCTATTAGATTCCGTTTATTTACTTAATTTGCAACATATATTTTAGCAACTCAAAGTGCTAGAGGTACTTTTGATATCGTTTTATGCATAAACTTAGATTTAGGCATGATACATAATCGATTTGTACAAACTTGGGAAGCTAAACATTATTACAGTAATACAGATTTGTAACTTAATTTACAGTATACTTGATAAATATTCAAGAAACATATTCAACAATGTGTTTTAAGAAAGTTTGTATGAACCTTAGTTACAGATTAGTATAATTCACAGAATCTATGTACCTATCTCGCTTTTTATTTTTTAGTCTCTTTCTTGCTATTACTACTAGTATTTTCGCACAAGAAAAACAAGTAGCTACTGTTTTCGGAAAAGTAACTGATGAAAATGGTAATCCTTTTCCCTTTGTTAGTGTACGCATTTCAGAAATCAATGATGCCTTTGCAGAAACAGATTTTGATGGTAATTACCGCTTGATTGTTCCTGCTGGAACGCGGTTTTCTTTGGAGGTTTCCCAAACGGGTTATAGAACTCAAAATATTGTTGGGATTCGTTTGAAACCTGATCAAATCTATCAGCATGACTTTCAATTAGCTCCTCTATCTGAGAAGATTGGAGAGATCACTGTAACAGCTTGGGATTCTAAAGAAGCAGATGCACAGAAAGCTACTCAGGAAGATATCAAGCATATTCCTACCACTACACTCAATCTAGAATCAGTATTGCAGTTCATTGCAGTGGGGGTAAGTGCAGGAACAGGAGGGGAGTTGACTTCTCAGTACTCTGTGCGTGGTGGAAATTATGATGAAAATTTAATCTATGTCAATGGTTTTGAGATTTATCGTCCATTATTGATTCGTTCAGGGCAACAAGAAGGGCTGACTTTTCCAAATCCAGATATGTTGAGCCACTTATATTTTTCTTCAGGTGGTTTCCGAGCAGAATATGGTGATAAAATGGCTTCTGTTTTGGATGTATATTATCGTAGACCCAAGCGTCCGTTTGAAGGTTCTGTAACTGCAAGCTTGCTGGGAGCGTCTGCCTACATTGGAGGAGCCGTCTACAAGGATTCTTCACATTATAAAGAAGCTAAGAGAACAAGATTTGAAGAAGCTTATCCTCAACGATTTACTTATACACTGGGTGCACGTTACAAGACTACACAATATCTTTTGGGTGGCTTGGATGTAGACGGGCAATATGTACCTAATTTTATCGATCTACAGGGAAATTTGATTTACGATTTCAACTCCATGTGGCAAATAGAAGCAATTGGGAATTATTCGAATTCTATCTATCGTTTGATACCTGAATCTGGAGTATCTACTACTGGATTATTCAATCAAGCCTTGCGTTTGAGCACTAATTTTGAGGGGCAGGAGATCTCTAATTTCGAAACTTTTATGACTGGTGTTTCTTTGACATTCAAGTCATTGGGACAACTAGACCTACAAGGTCGTGTACGTATGCGCTTATTGGCTTCACATTATCAGAGTTATGAAAATGAACGCATTGATATTCAGAGTCTTTATCGTTTAGAAGAGGTTCAAACAGGTTTGGGAGAGGATAATTTTGGAGAGGTAATTGGAACACTGGTTTATGGTGAAACGCATGATTATGCACGTAATTTCCTAAAATCTAAGGTGACAAATATACAGTATAGAGGGGATTGGATCTATCAAAAAGATAACTCATTTGATCAAGATAGTATAACTAAAGTTAGGGAACATGATATTGCTTTAAAGTGGGGGGTAGGGTATAAGAACGAGATTATTATTGATGATCTAAAAGAATGGAGACGTTACGATTCTTTGGATTATACGGTACCTTATGATACCGGAGGAATCACTATGGATTATTATTTGAGAACAAATATTAATCTGAATTCACACCGAATGACTGGTTTCCTACAAAGCACTTGGGAACACAAAACTAATAAAAATCACTGGAGAATTACAGCTGGTGTGCGTGCGCAGTATTGGACAATCAATAAGGAGTTTTTGGTTTC
>JAKVCT010000060.1:0-13864 GCA_022448995.1 Saprospiraceae bacterium | reverse complement strand
GACTACAAATGTATTACACACCAAGAAAATATACTGGACATAAACAGGATAGCACTAAGAAAACAAAGGACTTAACCTTCAAGTTAGCTGTAGGATCTTATTATCAACCACCTTTCTATCGCGAAATTAGGGATTTGAACGGAGATGTTAATATGAATACTAGGTCGCAGAAATCAATTCATGCTTTGGGCGGTGTAGTATGGGATTTTGTAATGTTCAATAGACCTTTCAAATTTGTATCTGAAGCTTATTATAAACATCAATGGGATCTCATTCCTTATGATGTAGAAAATGTACGGATTCGTTATTATGGTGATAACCTAATGAATGGTTACGTAGCAGGATTAGATTTTAGATTAAATGGTGAATTGGTTGATGGATTAGAGTCTTGGGTGAATCTTTCTTTTCTAAGAGCTCGGGAAAACTTTTTGGGAGTGGATCACAAGGTACGCCGTTTTGTAGAATCTACTATAGATACGTTTAATTTGGCAGATGTACCCAAACCTACGGATCAGCTTGTTATTTTCTCTATGTACTTCCAAGATTATTTCCCTAAAGCAGAATGGTTTAAAGTCAATTTGGCATTTACTGTAGGCACAGGTTTACCGTTTGGTATTCCACGAAATAATATAGAATATAGGAATACATATCGTTTTCCTCATTATCACAGAATTGACCTTGGATTTTCTTTTTCTTTGTGGAATAGAGCTTTGCGAGTAAAGAATAAGTATGATGGAAACTATGCTACATATGATGATCAAGATAAACATGCTTTCAAAAAGCTACGAAATATTTGGCTGAGCTTAGAGATTTTTAATCTAACCAATAATAAAAATGTAGCTTCTAATAACTGGATTCGAGATTTTACCAATCGTAGTTATGCAGTTCCAAATCGTTTGACTTCTTTTAGGTTAAATGCAAGATTGAGAGTAGAATTTTAACTAGGCTGTAATTCTCAAAGCGATGACCAATTTGGGAACATCAGACAAGTCTAAGGCTCAGTGAAACTAATCCTGAAGGTACTAGCAAATTCTTAATCTAAGTAGCAGAATGTTTGTAGGGGGAGTTTTTGGATGATGATGTTTTATAAGAGCTCTAACAAAGAAGAGGCGGTTAGCATAACTGCGAACCGCCACTAGAAACACTCAACTTGACCTAAACTTACGTCCTTGGTATCACTACTAAAGAAAACGAAGCAAATCAATATTTTAAGTATTAGAGGTTATTACAAATGGAGTTGTATAGCGCACAAATTGTGCAGTTAGTGCAAAGTTGCACAGAGACTTGTAGCCCTTGAAAGGGGTTGGAGGCAAAGCTGACTGTTGTACGCTTTGCTATTACCATAGCTACGAAGTCGAGCACATAAGGCAGAATAGCAGCGTAGGAAGTGATTAGCTTCGCTGAGCACTTTGTGATTTTGCATACAAAACATTCATAATAACCTCTATTCATTAACTTGCAATAAATTAGATGATCATTAGAGCCATATTGACTCCATAATACATACAAAGAGGATATATTTTATTAGGATAACTAATTATAGTTTTTATATAGTTTGTTAAGTTAATTTTTGATAATCAGTTGTTTAAGTAAGAATTTGAATATTTTCGTAGATATCTTTGTTCTCTTACTTATCAAGTTTTTGTAATTCATGTTTTTCTATAATGGCTTTCAACTTCCTAGCAGAAAAATTAGGAGCTTTATAGCCTATTTTTTCCAAACTGTCAGCCCAATATTTATAATCCGTTCTTACATTATTAGTCAAACTCTTATAAGAAGGATGGTTGCTAATATATTTACTTGTAGAACGGAAGCTAGCCCAAGCAGTCTGATAATACACCAAACAATCTCCATCTATTATTTTCTCATCTCTGATCTCTGAACGCAACCAATTATCACTACAGCTAATTCCAAAATGATTGTTACCTTCTTGAGCTAGTTTTGTTGTCCCATAATCACTAGATAAAATGGCAATTCCTAGGTAAACAGATGCAGGGACTTTATATTTATTCATCTCATCGGTAGCAACCTTTATAAAACGGTTAATGTATTTTGTTTTTCGAGCTTCATTAATAGTTGTTGCTTGAACACCTTTAATTTCTCTTGGTTTGCTACTCTCGATAGAGCTCAAATCAACGTTATTGATATGTACATTGGCTAATTCGTCAGGTTTTAATTTTACTTCTTCAGGTTTTTCCTGCATTTTTGCAGTACTAGGATCTGTTGCATTCTCACTTTTTACGGAAGTTCTAGTAGATGTAAAATTTGAATAAGAAGCAACTTGTGTTTGTGAAGAATTTGAATAATTATCATTAAATCCGATTTGAATAGTTTCACTATGTCTATACATAATAACAGCTAAGAGCACAGCGACAGAGGTTTTGAACCAATGTTTGTGGAGGGATCGTTTTAAGTATTCCTTTTCCAATCTTCTTTTGAATTGAGACCAACGCAAAGAATGCACAAAGGACCGGATAAAATACTTCCGTCCTTTAGGTTGTACTGCTATCTGTTGTTTGACAATTGTAGGAGCATTTTTACACTCCAAACTGTCTTTCTCATTAGAATGATCAGAAGTTATTTGATCTTTATTATCTTTGTTAGATAAATCATCTAATGGATCTAGAATGATAATCTGATCTGACATGATAGTATTGGATAGTTATGCAAGTTAAAACAAATACTTTTCGTTCCTTGATACAAATATAAAACAATTTGTTTGTTAATGGAAGTATTTATGCTCTTTTTTAAAACTTTTCGTTGTTTAATTTTATAATTAATACTCATGCGCTTATTTTATGCAGAACAAATTGTTAGTAATCAGGCAATTTTAAGTCAAGAAGAAACAAAACATTGTGTCAAGATTTTGCGAAAAAAATTAGGAGACAAGATTTTGATCATAGACGGAAAGGGGGGATTCTTTGAAGGAGAGCTGATAGAAGTACAGAAAAAAAATGCTATTATCAAGCTGGGTCAAGCTCTAGAAAATCAGCAAAAATGGGACTTTCAGTTACATGTAGCTATTGCGCCTACCAAGAGTATTGACCGTTTTGAATTCTTTTTGGAAAAAGCAACTGAGCTAGGGGTTAATACGATTACTCCAATTCTGTGTAAGCGGTCAGAACGCAAACATATCAGGTTAGATCGATTGAACAAAATTATTGTATCTGCAGCCAAACAATCAGTAAAACCTTTGTTCCCAGCACTCAATCCATTGATAAAACTCAATAATTTTTTGGATTCGACTTCTGCTAAAAATGCACAGAAATTTATAGCCTATTGTGAAGATCGACCTCCCAAAGAGCTTGCAGAATGCTATCAAGCTAACAAGGATGTTTATATGCTCATAGGGCCTGAAGGTGACTTTCACCCTGAGGAGCTTGAACAAGCTCAACGTTTTGGTTTTGAACCTGTGAGTTTAGGGAAAAGTCGTCTACGAACAGAAACTGCGGGAATGGTTGCAACCCATACTATACATTTAGTAAATTCTTTGGCTACTTAGTTGTTTTTTCAACATTACTAACTAGCTAAAACAGACCAATAGATTATGGAAATACAAAATAAAGATATTCAAATAGGAGCCTATACTTATTCTGTTAAAATAGCAGGAGATGAGCAAGCAGAAGAAGCTGTACTTTTATTACATGGTTGGCCGGAAACTTCTCACATGTGGAAACCTGTATTAAAGTACTTGGCAACCAATGGTTACTATTGTATTGCTCCTGACATGCGCGGTTTTTCATCTCATGCACGTCCCAAGGGCAAACAAAATTATCAATTAGATCACTTGATTGAGGATGTAGTGAGATTTGTCGATTACTTCAAGCTCAAGCACTTTCATATCATTGGGCACGATTGGGGATCTGTAGTCGCTTGGTCAACAGTCCTAAAATATCCTGACTTGGCCAAGAGTTTAGTAGCAATGTCTGTACCTCATCCCAAAGCTTTTGCGGAGGCTATTGCTCAAGACAAGGATCAGCAAAAAAGAAGTACCTATGTCAAGTTTTTTCAATGGCCTTTTTTCCCAGAAATGAGTTTAAAAAAAGGTAATTTCTCAGTTTTGCGTCAAAAATGCTGGAATCATTCTAGCACAGAACAGTTAAAACATTACACTGAGCGTTTTGCAGAAAAAGGTTGTTTGACAGCCACACTGAATTATTACCGAGCTAATTATAAAATGCTCAGAACAGGGGAGTTGGCAGTGGATGATTTTAATACTTATTTACCAACTCTTGTTATCAAAGGCAAAGATGATATGGCGATTGGACAGGCCTGTGTTGAGAACACCAAGCAATATATGAAAGGAGATTATGAGCTTCTGTTGTTAGATGCAGGGCATTGGTTGGTTCAAGAAGCTGAAAATGAGGTAAATAAAGCAATTTTAGATCACTTGAATAAATACTCTTTTAAGTAGGCTATTTCAGTATTAAGTAAAATAACCGATAATCAAATGTTTACAAAATGAATTTAAAAAGAAATTTACTTCGTAGAGCCCTTCGGGGTTTTTTGGTCACCTTTTGTAGCAATGGCAAAAGGTGAAAGAAGAAATATGCTTAATACTGAACCAAGAAGTGCTCTGCGAAGCAAACCTCCCTAAGTAAAGGCATTATACGAAATACTAAAGTTTCAATTCCTGATCATAATGCAAATAATAGCGATCTCCCAAACTTGCTAAAAGTATACCTGCACCTTGATCCTCAGATATTTCTTGAATCAAAGAACAGGCTTTTTGTATATTATCTTGATCTAAATGCGCAAAGGGTTCATCCATTAGTAAGAAACGGAAGGGTTGTACCAAGGCACGAATAATTGCAACGCGCTGACGCTGTCCATAAGACAAAATACCAGAAGGTTTATCCAGTAAATTGACAACACCCAAACGATCAGCCATATCCTTAATTTGAGCAACAGTCTTGTGCTGACACAGTTGATTCTTGAGCTCAATATTCTCTAGGGCTGTGAGTTGTGGGAATAAACGTAGATCTTGAAAAACAATAGCAAGTTGTTCGCGTCTTAATTTTGCCCACTCTACTAAAGAGAGTTGTTTGATATTTTTGCCAATTCCTTGTATGCTGATAATACCTTGATAATCTGATCGTAGTCCATAAAGTAAATGTTGCAAAGTTGTTTTTCCTGTGCCAGAAGGGGCTAAAACGAAGTATCGTTTTTTGGAATCAAAATCGTAATCCTGATTCCATATTTGAGAATGATTAATTTGACCTTCTAGAGGATATGGGACAACCTGTTTTAAACTAAACATATACTTTATTTTTATCTTTATGTAAATCTAGTCAACCTAAGTACTCTATAATAAATAAGTAACAGTCTAAATGTTCTTGCCGTGATTTTTAGACATGTTCTTAGCTGGTTTTAAGCCAAATTTTAACCTTGAAGAGCTCTGTGGGGGCTATTTCGTAGAGCCCTTCAGGGTTAGATACAAATTAACTGTGGCTATCTACTTATCTACCTACTCTATTATCGTTTGACAATAAGTGTATCTCGATCATATGTTAGGAAGGTGAAGATACCCATTCCACCTTGAATATTAGTAATAATTTGTCCGGGTTGTGCAAATGGATTTCCATTTGAGGCCTGAGCATCAGCTACAGTTTCTAGATAGTCATGATAAGCTCGATCAATATGATAAACGGTACTAATCAAAGTATCATCCTCTTCATAACTATAATTTGTTCCCCAAGAAACAGTTTCTCCATTAAAAAAACGAGCATCATCTAAGCTAACATCAAACTCAGGATCTTTTGCAATAGAAATAAAAGGAATAGAATCCTCGATAGTTAATGTAGTCTCATGCAGCAAAATACGATAAAAATTGACCTGAGCTGGATCATCCTGTAAGAAGAACAAAGCATAAGCCTTATCTTCTTCATTGAAGGTTGAGCGCATAGAATCTATTTCAACAGGCGGTAGCATTCTTGTCACAGCACTTACTGATCGACCTCCATTAGGATCTATAACTTCTAATTCAAAATCATTGACATAGTCTTCTGGACAAATTCTAGTAGATCCATAATTATAAAAACGAGAACGATCTGCATTAAAAAAGGGTAAAATTCCAAAGAAATTATCCAATCGACAATCATCTTCTAAGTATACAGCTTCTTGTAGAGTATCGTTCACTCCATTATGCTTGATGATAACAGTTGCTCCTTTTATGATTGGACATGCATTCAGATCCTCAAAATAGCTTTTAGTTTCGGTTAACAAAAGACGATAAGGTTCACCTGGAACCAAATAGCATTCTACAACTAGTTCCTTGGCTACTTCAGGTAATTCAAGATCTATATCTCGTTCGAAATTTCCACAATTAGAAAAACAAATAGCGGCAATAATTGCAGAAATAAATAATTTTATTTTTAACATATATATATTGTTATTAATAGTCTCAGACTTTTTAAAATATGCTTTTTAGTGGGCTGTAGTTAAAACTTGAAATTCCAAGTTACAGATGGAATAATTGGGAACAAGGAAACTACCTTTGCTTGGAAACGCTCAGGAACAGCAAATTGTCCTTCAGGAGTATTCTCTGCAAACTCAGCAGCTATGTACATAAAAAACGGATTTCTACGATTATAAACATTGTAAGCACTAAATGTAATATCACTTTTGAAGCGTTTCTTAGTAAACAGGCGCCAAACTAGTCCCATATCTAGACGATGATAAGCCGGCATACGAAAACCATTGCGTTCCGTATAAATCGGATTAAAATCTAAAGGATTAGAACCTGTAATATCTGAGGTGAAGAATCGCATAACTGGCAAAGAAACTGCATTTCCTGTTCCATAAACCCAAGTAGCACTAAAGGTCAATGGTGTCTTGGCAATATCCCAAGAGAGTACTATAGATGCATCATGACGACGATCATAACGAGGATGAAAACGTTGACCATCCATAATATCATCGAACTGACGCCAAGACCAAGAAAGGGTATATCCTACCCAACCACGAATTTGCCCAGCTTTTCCTAAGCCCACATTTTTAGTTTCCACATAGAACTCTGCACCATAGCTATTCCCTCTACCAAAAACAAACTCATTATCTAACTGATCATTTACAAATAGTTGAGCTCCATCTCGGAAGTCAATCTGCCCATACAATTCCTTGTAATAACCCTCTACAGAGATAAAGAAGTGGCGACCCAAAGCCCAAGCTAAGCCCAAAGAAAACATATCTGAAGTTTGTGGCTTAACATTTGGATTAGAAGGATACCAAACATCAGTAGGGAGAGAAGCGCCAGAAGTTGCTACCAAATGAATGTATTGATTCATCCTAGAATAACTTGCCTTCATAGCTAGATCATGCATCTCATCTTTGAACAGAGTATACTTCATCGCAACACGAGGTTCAGGAGCAGCGTAGAATTTCTGCTGATTGTAGAAACCACTAAAACGAAGACCATAGCTGATTTTTAGTCTTTTACTTATTGTCCAAGCATCAGACATATAAGCAGCGAGCTCTAAGGCATCAAATGTGCTTCCGACATCAAAATCAAACAAGTCTTCTTCGTCTTCTGCATTAAAGCGATTGACACTAAAGCGATGATAGATAGTATTTACTCCAAATTTAATTTCATGCTTGTCATTAGGAAACCAGCTAAAATCTGTCTTCAGGTTCATATCTCGGATTCCTGACCCCAATTCGATTCTGAATTGATCAAACTGATTCTTGATTTTATAGTTATAATCTGAAAAGGTGAATGCCGTATTCATAAATAACTTGGGGCTAATAATGTGATTCCAACGAAGAGTTCCAGTTATATTTCCCCAATTAAAATTGAAATTGATGTTTCCTTGATTGAAAGCAAAAATATCTTTTCCAAAATACCCACTTAGGAACAGACGATCTTTTTCGCCAAGTTTATAGTTTAATTTTACATTAATGTCATAAAAACTATAATCAGGTATTGGATTCCAATCTGCATTATCTTCGTTAGCTTTGTTGAGTAGTCTAGTGAAAATATCCACGTAGGTACGACGAGCAGAGATAATAAAAGAACCCTTATCCTTTACAATAGGCCCTTCAAAAGTTAGACGAGAGGAAATGAGTCCTAAACCACCAGAGAGACCAAACTTTTTATAGTTTCCCTCGCGCATAGAAACATCAATCACCGAAGACAGTTTTCCTCCATATTCTGCAGGAAAACCTGCTTTGAATAAACGTACATTCTTGACAGCATCAGCATTAAACGTACTGAAAAAACCAAACAAGTGGTTGGGATTGTATACAGGAGCTTCATCCAAAACAAAGAGGTTTTGATCTCCTGCACCACCACGTACATAGACTCCCGAAAGCCCCTCACCACCAGACTGTACACCGGGCTTTAGTTGAAGAACTTTGATAATATCAACCTCTCCAAAAATAGCAGGAATCTCTTTAGCTTCCTTAACTGTAATCTCATCCATACCCATTTGGGTAGAATTTACTTTTTCGGTATTAGCAGAAGCCGAAACGACAACTTCTTCCATTTTTAGTTCTGCTAACTCAATATTGAGCTCTGTATTCTCTTTGGGGAGGATACGTAGTTCCTGCGGGCTGAGGCCCGTATAGGCAAATACTATGGTGACAGAATCTTCCGTAATAGGAATAGTCAGCGAGTAAAAACCATAGATATTAGTAGCTGTTCCTATGGAAGGAGTTTCCTTAACAAAAACACTAGCGCCAATGATGGTTTCTCCTGTAGCACCTTCGCTGACCGTTCCACTCAGTGTTATTTTGTCTTGTGCTTGGAGAGTACTCAATAGAAATAAAAAACAACTCAATAAACAATACAATCGAATTTGTCTGAACATGGTAGTTTTGCGATATTAGGCAGACCTGACCCTTTGATTAATATGGCTCAGGATCTAATTAATAATAATATTAAACTAGGTAAGTAGCTAGCCACAATTAATTTATATTTAACCCCGAAGGGCTCTAAGAAGTAAATTCAATCAGCCTTTTAGCTTTGCTGAGCCCTTCGGGGTTAACTGCGTTGAGCTCTTCGGGGTTTTCGCCTCGTTCAGCATCAAAAAACCTTGTGAATTTGCTTCGCAGAGCACTTCGTGGTTAACTTCGTTGAGCCCTTCGGGGTTATTATAAAATTAATTATGTCCACCTACTTAATATAGAGTGCTTAGTGCGTTTATTATTTTAGAGCATGCTCTTGGTGCTCTCTATCATAAATATTCAACTATTTACAACAGAGATTACTTAATAGGATCTGGATCGGGCATAAAAGTACAGTTTTCTGCAAAAGCGTTCTAATAGTTTGGTTAATTTAACAACAGTATAATAAAAGGGTTTCCATTTACTAATAAAAAAAACCAGATACTCAAACTAGATACACCAACTTGATATTTCCGATAAAAAACAAGATAATTGTTTTGTGTAAAATTCTATGCGGAAAAATATTGATATAAGTACTAGTCTGATTCAAATCAGATATTCTTCAAAATAAAACAAGACTTACTCTAATAAATTTCCCCTATCATCTACTTACTTCTCAATCCTCTTCATATGACACGACTACTAAGCCTAACCACTCTGCTACTAGCTGTACTCATGACAGCCTGTGAACCTAAATCTAAAAAAACAGAACTTACTACTTTAGATTATCAAGAAGCTTCTGAGGTCTACAAGGAATACATTACTGCATATAGTGATGGAATTTTGTCTAGAACATCTCCAATACAAGTTCGTTTCACGACTCCCATAGTAGAACAGAATCAGATAGGAGAAACAGCTCCTAGTGAAATCTTACAAATTAGTCCTGCCATAGAAGGCACAGCGGTGTGGGAAACTAGGTATAAACTTAAGTTTACTCCTAAAAACTGGCTGCCGTCCAATCAAAAATATACAGTTCAGGTTAATTTAGACCAACTCTATTCAAAGGATGATCTCAAGGTAGACCAACCCTTTAGCTTTGAGTTCAAAGTAAGGCAACAAGCTTATGAAGTAGATATACGTGGTTTCAGAGACCAAAATGCTGATGACTTTGACATGATACGTCTACAGGGTAAGGTGAAAACAGCCGATGCTGCGAAACAAGATGAAGTGGAGAAAATATTAAAAATAGATAAAGATAAGTATCCTGAGATGGTCGTCGTTTGGACACATCCAAGTAATAGTTATGACCACCTTTTTGAGCTTCAGAATATCAAAAGAACAAATAAAGAAGGAAGTGATTTATTATTAGAATGGGATGGTGAAGCAATTGGTGTGAATCGTCAATTAGTAGATACATTTGAGATTCCTTCTTACAACTTTGAGGTAATTGGAGCAAAGGTAGTTCAAGAACAAGAACCTTATATCTTAATTCAGTATTCTACACCACTCAAGCAAGTACAAGACTTAACAGGGCTAGTTGATATTCAAGGTTATTCTTATGGACATGAAACGGTAATAGATGGTAGTGAACTACGCATTTATCCAAGTGGAAATATTGAGGGAGCCTACACCATAGTTTTGGCCGGAAGTATCAAAAATGCTAAGGGAGAATCTGGTGACTTAAGTGAGTGGGAGTTATATTTTGAGGATATAAAACCTCAAGTACGCTTAGTAGGTGATGGAGGAACTATTATACCTAAATCCGAAGGCTTATATTTCCCATTTGAGGCAGTAAACCTAAAAGCTGTAGATGTGGAGATTTTTAAGGTGTATGAAAATAATGTGTTACAATTTTTACAAGATCAGCAAATTAATGACGATTACAAGTTATCTTATGTAGGTAAGATTATTAAGCAACAACGCATCTTCTTACAAGAAAAAGAGCCTATGGCAGATTTGGCACAGTGGACACGTTATCATCTTGATCTAAATGATATGATTCAACAAGAACCAGGTGCTATTTATCAAGTACGCATTTCTTTTCGTAAGTCCTATGCTACATATAAGTGTAATGGAGAAGATGTAGGAGCTACAGAATTGAAAAAAATGAATGATGGTTTTGATATGAATGAAGATGGTGAGTATATTAGTTTCTTTAGTCAATTTAATTATTATAATTATGATTATGACTTGAGAAAAGATCCTTGTTACGAAGATTATTACAATCATAGACGATTCATCAAACATAATGTTATGGCTTCTAACCTTGGGATTGTTGCCAAACGAACAGAGGATAGAGCGTGTTTTGTAGCAGTAACAGACCTATTAACCACTCAACCAATAGCTGATGTAGAAATTACATTATATGATTACCAACAACAGCCTATTGCATCAACTAGAACAGGAGAAGATGGAACTATTTTGTTCAAATTGACTGATAAAACTAAGCCTTTTGTATTGGTAGCAGCCCATCAAGGACAAAAAGGATATCTGAAAATACTAGATGGTTATAATCTACCTATGAGTCGATTTGAAGTGTCTGGAACACGCCCATACAAGGGAATCAAGGGAGAAATTTATGGTGAACGTGGAGTGTGGCGTCCAGGAGACTCTCTATATTTGACCTTGGTGTTAGAAGACGAACAAGCCCACTTACCCAAGCATCATCCTGTTACCTTTGAATTGTCTGACCCACAAGGTCGTTTGTATGAAAAACGTGTAGTTGCAGAGAATCTCAATGGAATGTATAGCTTCCATACTAACACAAGAATGGATGCACCAACAGGAAATTGGAGACTCAATGCAACAATTGGAGGTGTGAGTTTCTCTAAGCCCATCAAGATAGAAACAGTCAAGCCAAATCGCTTGAAAATCGAAACAACTCTAGAAGAAAAGAAACAACTCTATGCCAAGGACATCAATTTATCTACGCAGCTAAATTTACGTTGGTTACATGGAGCTATAGCCAAGAACCTAAAAGCTAGTGTTGATCTATCTTTGAGCTCAATTGGGACTAACTTTGAGGGTTTTCGTAAGTATGAATTTGATGATCCTGCTCGTCCTGCTTATTCCTCAGAGGAGATGAACCTTTTTAGTGATAAGGTAGATGAAAATGGAAAAGCAGAAATCAAAGCACAACTGCTCGATGAGGATGTGCCTCCTCCAGGGTTTCTAAGAGCTGGATTTACGATACGTGCTTTTGAGAAAGGTGGAGATGCTAGTGTAGATAACTTCTATTTATCCCTTTCTCCATTTACACATTATGTTGGGGTGAAGGTTCCTAAAAATAAGTATCAAGAAAATCGTTTGGGTATAGAAAAAACATCAGAGGTTGAAGTTGTTTCTTTGGATGAACAAGGTGAACCCGCTGCAAATCGCAAATTAACGGTTGGCATTTATCGTTTAGAATGGTCTTGGTGGTGGGATAGACAAGAGGAGAACTTAAACAAGTTTAATAGTATGAAACATACCAAGGCAGTGGAACAGTTAGAATTGACTACAGATGCACAGGGAAAAGGTATTTTATCTATTGAACCTAAGAGTTGGGGACGATATATGCTACGCGTTTGTGATAGTATCTCTGGGCACTGTTCTGGAGAAATATATTATGCTGGAAGCCCGTGGGATGATGGCAATACCGCGAATAAGAAAAACGCATCTATGTTGATATTCAATACGGATAAGAAAAAGTACACAGTAGGAGAGGAGGTAACCTTACAGATTCCAACAGGATCTACAGGGCGTGCTCTGTTAACCTTAGAAAACGGAACAGATATCATTAAACATGATTGGATTGATATCCAAAAAAATGAAACTGGTTTGCAAGAGTATAAATTTAATGTAAATGCAGATATGGCTCCTAATATCTATGCACATATTACACTTATGCAGCCTCACGCACAAACCCTAAATGATTTACCTATTCGTTCTTATGGTGTAATTCCAATCATGGTAGAAGATCCTGCTACACATCTGAAACCGGTTTTAGATATGCCAAACGAATTAGCTCCAAATTCTACAGTGGCTCTAAATATCAAGGAAGAGACCGGAAAAGCAATGACCTATACTATCGCTATTGTTGATGAAGGATTACTAGATCTAACTAACTATAAAACACCTGATCTATGGGAAACTTTTTACAGCAAAGAAGCACTAGGCATACGAACTTGGGATATGTACGATTATGTCTTGGGAGCTTATGGAGATCAGTTAGATCGTATCTTGAGTATTGGTGGAGGAGCTGCTGATGATGCTGATGAAGCGAAAAAAGCAATTCGATTTAAGCCAATGGTACGTTTCTTAGGACCTTTTGAACTAAAAGCAGGTGCTGCTGCAACACACCAAGTAGAGATTCCTAATTATATTGGATCTGTACGTACGATGGTAGTAGCAGGCCATAAGAGTGCTTACGGAAAGGTAGATAAAGTTACTCCGGTCAAGACACCTTTAATGGTTTTAGCAACTTTACCACGGGTTTTATCTCCAACTGAAGAAATTAAGCTGCCAGTTACTTTGTTTGCAATGGATGATAAGATCAAAGAGGTAGAAGTAGAAGTTAAGACCAATGACTTGACTAGGGTGCAAGGTCTTACAAAACAGAAGATAAGTTTTGACCGCTCAGGCGAGAAAATGGTTTTCTTTGATCTTACTGTCAATGACATGGCAGGCATAGCGACTTTTGATATCATAGCAAAGAGTGGAAAAGAGAAGGCAAAGTATACTATGGAAATAGATGTACGCAATCCAAATCCTTATATAACTAAGGTAAGTAGTCAGGTTGTAGAAGACAAGAGCTCCTGGCAGACGTCTTTCAAAACGATTGGTACAAAAGGAACCAATGGTGTTTTATTGGAAGTTTCTAGTATTCCTCCAATCAATCTTAACAAACGTCTGGAGTATTTGATCAGATATCCACATGGTTGTATTGAACAAACAACTTCTTCTGGTTTTCCTCAGTTAGTAGTGTCCAACTTAACTCCTTTGGATGAAGATAAAAAGAATGAAATCGAGAAGAATATCAATGCTACAATACTTAGAATTT
>JAKVCT010000006.1 GCA_022448995.1 Saprospiraceae bacterium | reverse complement strand
ATTTTTGATGCTGAACAAGGCGAAAACCCCGAAGGGCTCAGCGAAGCTAACCCCGAAGGGCTCAACAAAGTTAAACGTAGGCATAGCCACGAAGTGGACAGAGGCGAAGCCGACTAGTGGCGAGCTACGCTGCCACCCTTAGCTCATTGCCTTCTCCTTTGCTCCACTGGAGCAAGCCATCTCGGAGGCTTTTTAACGAAGTGCAGCACAAAAAGGCTGATTAAATTTACTTCGTAGAGCCCTTCGGGGTTAACTATAAATTAATTGTGTCCATCTACTTATCTTTTGTGTTAAACAGTACATTGATTTATGATCAGATATGCGATATCCATTTTTCAGATTTATATTCCCGAAAAGACAATAAGGGAAAAGATTGTGTAGATACCTTTACCATTCTTAATTTTGGGAATAATCTTATAAAAACAGACTTAGATAAAAGGTACAATCCCGAATATCAGTGGATAACAAAAACAGAAGCAGAACAGCTATCACTTTATAATTCAAAGCAAACTTTAGCAATCTTAGAGAATTTCAACTTATTTTGAAGGTAACAGAAAATATCGTAATAGTAGTAAAAAAGATTGACTGAATGCCCTAAAAAGCTGTGGGATAGAGCTCTAGGAGGCACACAATAGTTGATATATATAATGCAATACGCTTAGGATCTAGACTAAATGTATAGGTACATATGCCCACATACCGAGATATTCTCTTTTTGTGAAGAGACAATACCATAATAAAGTATTGAGATCTAAGCTATTCGCTTGTTTTTTCAAAAACTTCCCTCCTTTTTGCTAAGATTTACAGATTACAAATCTTATTTTTCTTATTATTGTTCAATGTTTTGTATTTTTAAGTAACAGTCCAAATGTTCTCGTAGTTATCTTTAGCTGATTTTAAGCCATCTCCTGCTTCACAGAGCCTCGCTGTAGCTCGCTACAGCTATATTCTATTCATTAAATCTGACTAAAATCATTCTAAATCTATTCTACGATTTCTTTTGTTCTCTTATTTAAGTAGATAATGAAATTAAACTATATCTAAAATTAATCGACTATTTTGTGTTTAACTTTGTTGAGCCCTTTGGGGTTTTGCCTTGTTAACCCTCAAAATATTCTGTAATTTTCATCAAATTTAATTCCCTTATCTACTCAAGTGAATAAACATAATACAACAATCAATTTTATTCTAGATAAGAATAGAACATCCAACTATTCTTGATCGTTATATAAAAACATGAGTTCGTAGATCATATGTATCGAATGAACTACTAAAAAATTACAATATTAAAACTAATGGACTTTTCGTTTATCGCCAATGCACATCCATCCTATATAGAACGTATGTATCAGGAATACAAAAAAGATCCCAACAGCGTATCTAGCGGATGGAGAGAATTTTTCTTAGGTTTCGACTTTGCTAGCCAAAGTGAAGCTGAGATAGATTCAGTCCCTACAACAAATCAACAGGGTATTAATCCAAAAGAGCTCGAAGTTCTAAAGCTTATTGAGGCATATCGCAAACGTGGACATCTAACCTCTACAACGAATCCAATTCGTCGACGTCGTTTCCACTTTCCACAATTGCATCTAGAGAATTATGGTTTATCGGATCAAGATTTAGGTCGTACTTTCCTTGCAGGTCAAGAGCTTGGAATAGGTACAGCTAGTCTTCAAGCAATTAAGGATCGACTTGAGGAGTTATATGCTGGAAATATTGGTTTTGAATATGGTCATATTGAGAATCAAGATAAATATTTGTGGTTACAGAAAGAAATAGAAGCTTTTCCGGAGAAGCGTAAACAGTTGTCTATCCACAATAAAAAACGCATCTTAGAAAAACTCAATGGTGCTGTTGGTTTCGAGAATTTCCTAGCAAAAAAGTATGTTGCTCAAAAGCGTTTTGGTCTAGAAGGAGGAGAATCTGCAATTGTAGCACTTGACACAATGATCAATACTGCTGCAGATGATGAAGTAGAAGAAGTAGTCATTGGAATGGCGCATAGAGGCCGTTTGAATGTCTTGGCTAATATCATGGGTAAGACTTATGAGCATATTTTCAACGAATTTCAGGATGTAATGCCTGAAGAAACGTTTGGAGATGGTGATGTAAAATATCACTTAGGCTACTCCTCTATATATAAGAGTCCTAGTGGTCATAGTGTTAACTTACAGTTAGCACCTAATCCCTCTCACTTAGAGGCAGTAGATTCTGTAGTTCAAGGATTTACAAGAGCCAAGGCTGATATTCTATACAAGAGTGACTTTGACCGTATTTTACCTATCCTAATCCATGGAGATGCAGCTGTTGCTGGTCAAGGGGTTGTTTATGAGGTATCTCAAATGAGTCAACTCGAGGGATATTATACTGGTGGTACTATTCATTTAGTTATAAATAATCAGATTGGTTTTACGACTGATTTTGATGATGCACGTTCTTCTACTTACTGTACAGCTGCTGCAAAGTTGGTACAAGCTCCTGTATTTCATGTCAATGGAGATGATGCAGAGGCTGTATTTCTAGTAGCTCAGTTAGCTGCACGTTATCGTCAAGCCTTCAATACGGATGTATATATTGACATGGTTTGTTATCGTAAACATGGACACAACGAAGGAGATGATCCACAGTTTACGCAGCCGAAGCTTTATAAGTTGATCAAGAAACATAAAGATCCACGTACCATTTATAGTAATTTACTAATTGAAAGTGGAGCGATCGAAGCTGAATTGGCTAAAAAAATGAATAAGGAATTTAATGATTTGTTACAAGATCGTTTCAATATGGTCAAGGAACAACCCATTCCTTATTTATTACAAGAGCCTGAACAAGCTTGGAAAAAAATGCAAGTACAAACTAGCTCTGAAGATTATAGGGTTTCGCCAGATACAGGGATTTCAGAAAATACAGCTTTGCATATTCTGAATACCTTACAAACAATGCCTGAGGGTTTTACTCCTTTGCGCAAATTTAATCGTATTCTAAAAAGTCGTCAAGATCTAATTGATAAAAAGACGATAGACTGGTCTATGGCTGAGCACTTAGCTTATGGATCTTTGCTCTTGGAAGGTAGTGATGTACGTATAACAGGACAAGATGTTAAGCGGGGTACATTTTCACACAGAAATGCTGTTTTGGTTGACTCTGAAACCAACAAAGGTTATAATCGTCTAAACCACTTGTCTGATAAGCAGGGGAAATTCCGCATACATAACTCTTTGTTGTCTGAGTTTGCTGTTTTAGGTTTTGAATATGGTTATTCTATTGCTACTCCAGAGACATTGGTAATTTGGGAAGCACAGTTTGGGGATTTTGCCAATGGTGCACAAAGTATGTTTGATCAATTTGTAGGCTCAGGTGAGAGTAAGTGGCAACGCCAAAGTGGATTGGTACTGTTACTACCACATGGTTATGAGGGGCAAGGTCCAGAACACTCTAGTGCAAGATTGGAGCGTTATCTACAAGCATGTGCGGAATATAACTTAACAGTTGCCAATGTAACTACTCCAGCTAACTTCTTCCATTTGATTCGCCGCCAACTGAAGCGTCCGTTCCGCAAACCTTTGGTTCTGATGGCACCAAAATCACTATTGAGACATCCACGTTGTGTGTCTAATATTAGTGAGTTTACTTCCAATAACTTTAAGGAAACATTTGATGATCCTGCAATCAATACTCCTGAAGAGATTGCAAAAGTAAAGAAGGTATTGTGTTGTTCTGGTAAAATTTATTTTGAATTACTGGATTACAAGGAGAAAAATGGACGTGATGATATCGCTATTGTTCGTTTAGAACAGCTCTATCCTTTCCCTCGTACACAGGTGAACCAAGCCTTGCGTAAGTATGCACATGCTAAATTTGCTTGGGTACAAGAGGAGCCTTCTAATATGGGTGCTTGGCAATATATCTTAGCTTTCTATCGTCGTTATGAGATTCAATTGATTTCAAGAAAATCAAGTGCTTCTCCTGCTACTGGCTTCAAAAAACGCCATTTGGAAGAACAGAAAGATATTATTGAGCGTGCTTTCTTTGTAGAACAAGAAACAGAGAAATCTGAATTGGTAAGTTCTGATAGCAAATAAGCAAAAGCACTTATGTTGAGGACTATCTAAAGTCACAAAAACGTAATTTTTATATAGAAAGCTATTTCAATCCTAAAAGATTTGGAATAGCTTTTTTATTTTTGCACCCTGCAGTTAAACCTATAGTCTATAAATATCCCACAACTTACTGATTACCAATACATATAACTATTAATCATCTATCAGTAAAAAACAAAACTTTTATAGTTTTTAAGTAAGAGGACAAAGGTAATCGTAGAATATATTTAGAATGATTTTAGTCAGATTCAATGGGCAGAACATGGGAGTGTCTGAAAAGGCAAGTTTCGAAAAATAGAACCAAATAAAATTTTGGATTTTATTTTTTCTTTGTTGCGAGGCAATTCATTAGCTGCGCTGAGCCTTTCAGGGTTCCCTCGCCAAATAATATTCTAATCTTTCAGATTAGGGTAACCTTTTTAGACAACCTCAGCAAGGCTCTGTGAAGCAGTATACGACTAAAGATAACTACGAAAACATTTGGACTGTTACTTAACAAAAAGTGGTGGACTATTTTCCAGTACTCTGTACTATAAACATAGTAAATGTTTTGACTGTTTTTAGGGACTTTCGCATGTTGCTAGCTCTTGAAAAGGGTTTGGCAAGCAAAGAAAACTGCAAAAAGATTAGAGATTAATAATAATAACCAACTCATCCTATATGGAACAGCTCAATTGGCAGTGTCTGCATTTTAATGAACTTACGATTCACCAACTCTATGCATTAGGAGTATTACGCCAAGATGTCTTTGTTGTTGAACAGAATTGTCCTTATTTGGATTTTGACAATAAGGACCAAAAATGTTGGCATGTTTTAGTCACCAATCAAGAGGGAGAACTACTTGCCTATACTAGACTTGTACCCTTAGGTATTTCTTATCCTAATGATGTTGCTATCGGTAGAGTAATCACCAGTTCCAAAGCTAGAGGAACAGGTTTAGGTCGTCCTCTTATGCGACGATCTATGGAATACTGTAAAAAATTATGGGGAGAAACGAATATTCGTCTCAGTGCACAAAAGCATTTAGAACATTATTATAATTCTGTAGGATTTGTTAGTACTACCAAGGAATATTTAGAAGATGGAATTCCTCATATCGAAATGTATCATAATTATTAGATCTATAGTCCGTGAAGGGTTTTAGCTTTTTACAAAAAAGCATAAAAAGCCATGGACAATTATTAGGCATAATAAATAGAATACAATTTTATTTATCATATACTCTATGTCAACAGATAACCTAAAGTTCTGAAAATGAAAAACAAAGAACGTATTTATGGTGGTGAAATTTCATGGTTAGAATCTTCAATCATGTACCACGAAATCAACAATAATGGACTCCAAAGTCTTGATGGTATAAACTCAGAACTCGACAAAACGAAGTACAATATTGATCGCATGATCAATATGATGCAGGGCAATAAAGTCTTTTTAGTTACAGATCTGCGCAGTCTTAAAAATAACATTCCCAAAGTATCAAGGGATTATTCTGAAAAAATGCTGAACCCACATCTAATCACCTGTGCAGTCATCATGAAATCCTCTCTTTCTAGGATTTTTGGTAACCTATTGTTGTCTTTCAACAAAAAGAATGGTATTACGATCAAACTATTTTCTGACGTAGATGCTGCTCTAACTTGGAGTAGAGCACAAAAAGAAGCTTTGGTAAGTAGTTACTAAGTAGTCTGTAACATAAGTTGGTCTTGTATATGGCATACTAAAGCTGCCATTGATCTTGCTGGTGATGTATCACTAGTTTTTCTATATTTTCCAATACCTTCTGCATAAATATTGTTTTTCCAAATGCATTCAACCTTTGTTGAAATGCCTGAGATTCCCATAGCTTTTTCCAAGTTTTCAGTTGCTCACTAATTTGAGTCTTATTCTTTTTCAAGTATGTTGCTACGATCGCTGCACAGACTTTAGTTGGTCGGTGCGAATATAATTTTCCCTCTAGAAAGTATCCTTTGTGGTTCTCATCTACAGATAACACCTTATTTCCATTCACAATAATATTCGTATTATTCGTATCACTACTTTCTATGATCTGGCGAAAAAGTAGAATATCAACGTACTGCTTTAACACCTCTGGATGCTTTTCTAAATCATTTGCTCGCAACCAGCGATTCATCTGTAAGATGGGAATCTTATCCTTATCTATTCGCTTCACACCATCTTTTTCCTTGGTTGGATAATGCTCCGCACCATCTCCAAAATCACGCATAATCAAGTAAAATAGTGGTTTTCCTTTATAATCTAGCTTGGCAATATGAATTCCTATTTTTTGTAAGCCAAAGAAAGGTTTCAGTTCATCTACAAAAGCCTGATAAAGAATATTATCATTCCAAGTCTTAAAAGGTCCCTTGACAAAAACCTTATATTTTGTTTTCAAATAGTGAAAATAAGCATAGTAAGTTGATGTCTTAGAAGTTATATTCATAAAGATTTCATGACTAAAAAAGTCTTCATGTTTCCCGATACTCTGAGTAGACTGACTATGATTTTGGTAAGGTAGGTAAGTTCCGTTGAATAATAATTGTTGATTACTTAGCAACATATTTCCAAAGTTGTTGATTCTTTAATAATATAGGATAAGCTTTCTTTATAATCTGTGTAGATTTTGCTGCTCTATAACCACCTTCTGCTTCTCGCAACAAATATTTTTCTCTCGATTTTTCATGAAATGGATCTTCTCCTTGCCAACCTTTTCTCAAATTCTCTACCTTAGTTCCTACATCAAAAAAATGACTTAATCTAGAATGTAATTCAGGTCTACGTTCATCTCTTTTCTCCAGAAAACACATAAATTTACCATGTGATTTAGCAATCTCCTCTTTAGACCAAGTTTCGCTCTTTACATTTTGATAAGTAGCTGCCTTATGTAGCGCATAAATATTATCAATCAATCCTTTTGTAGATCCTTTACCTCTAACTGTATGTTTATCAATCGCATAATCAGGCATAACCAACTGACGACGTTTTTGCAGATCCACATCATTATTATAATATAACTGCTTTTCTTCTGTGGTCAACTCCTCTACTTTCGCTTTAGCTTGACTTTTAGTATCCAACTTTTTATACAATACCATTGTCATTACAGCTTGCGCTAATGTCAATCTAGGTGTCCCTAATTTTTTGATATATAGAATGTATGATTGCTCTATAAATTGGTAAAGATCCTCAGCCTTCCATGCCTTTGCCATTCGCAACAATAAATACCAAGTATACAGACTAGAGTTTTCGCCTAATTGCTTAGTACTCCCTTTTATTTTATAACCCAGATATTTTTCCAGTGTCAAACGATTATCACCAGCATTAGTATCTAGATTAATCAGATTGGTAAAAAATATAGCATTCTCTAAATCTTCCTGTTCTATTGCTGCTGCTAAATAAACCAATGCTGAACGCACATCTAAGGTTTCTTCGTCTACACCAACTAAAAGATTAAACGGAATTTTCTCTTCTATAAACTTTAGTACCTCAGTACTTGGCGGTAGCTTTTTCCATCCATCCAAAGGTTGAGTTCTAAATGTAATGTATCCCAATAGGTTATTTACACTCCTATTTTTATGTCCTAATGCCAATGTCTTAGCTGCACACATACTATACAGCGCTGCTTGTTTAGGATCTTTCTTTCTAGTCTTCGACCATTCTTCATAGAACGGATAAATATTCATCAAAATATAAGGCTCAGCTATCCCAATATCTTCTGATATAATCGTAAATAAACGATTGTACATAGCCGCCCCAAAACCACTATTTTCTAACTCCCCAGCCCAAAAAAGTGTGTCTTTGACCTTGCAACGACGAATACTTTTCTGTAATGCAGACATCACCTCATCAAATTTGTAAAAATTCTTGGTGTGTAAATGTTGAAGCATGAATATAATATTTAACTGTGGTTATAACTATAGTCCGTGAAGGTTTTGTAACTAATTGATAATCAATACTTAGCGATTTCGTACTTTTTAGTACAAAATCCTATAAATCATTGATTATCAATTAGTAAAAAACAATGCTTTTTAACTTTTTGTAAAAAAGGATAAAAAGTCACGGACTATTATTATAATATACAAAGCTAATAGCGAAGGACTTCAGCCCTTCGTTAAGAAATGACATTTTATTCTAGTAAAAGAAAGACAAGATAAAAACAAATTGTGTCAAAACAAAAACAAATTTGAACAAAAAGCCAGGATAATCAAAAAATTGTAGAAAATCCTCCTCTATACCAAATAGACTAACAACAGATAACTCTAGCCCAAACAAGAATATAATTTGCTTTGTCCTACAATTTTCAGTACTCACCAAACAAAATTTTTTTAAAATTCTGTTAAACAATAAAAAAAAATGCTTGTTATGCATTATAAATTTGGTTTTCAAACGAACGTTTGGTAAATTAGCATCATCAATTACATAATAAAGATAGTTCACATACTTATTGGCTATGCCTACACAGAAAATCACCAAAGAAGAAATTATAAAAATTGCCGTAGAAGTTTTTAGAAAACAAGGTTATCACAAAACATCTATGAAAGATTTGGCAGATGCTTGTCAATTACACAAAGGCAGTTTTTATTACTATTTCAAAAGTAAAGAAGACCTCATGCAAGAAGTGCTCAAGGCACTTCACTATTACTATAATCAGAAAGTTTTTTCTATCGCTTATGACGAAAAACTCAGTGCTAGAAGTCGTTTCATCAAAATGTTCAAGGAACAAGAACCGATTATTACTAGAGGAAGTACAGGTTGTTTATTCGGAAATTTAACCTTAGAAACGATCAGTGTTACAAGCGATTTCAAAGAGCGTTTAAAAGTATTTTTCACCGATTGGATTAGTGCTTTTCAAGCGATCTACCAAGAAAAACATGACGAAGTGGAATCCTTACAGTTGGCTCAACAGAGCGTTATGGAAATTGAAGGAGCAATCATGATGATGCGTTTATATGACGATAAGAAGTTATTTTATGATGCTTGCCAACGTGCTTTAGAACGTTTATAGCTTTTATTTTTTGACTTCTTTTGAACAAACGTTTGATAAAATCATCATTCTAACCAAGATTATAGAATATAATAATCAACGAACTAAGGTTAAAAACTATACTAACATTTACTCATTAGGTTGCCAAAACCTAGTATTAAACTTTAAAACTAAAAGATCATGGCAAACAGCAATTTAGCATTATTACAGGCATATGTAGGACATAGTATGAGCGAAGGACCTGCAGCAGTAACTAGATGGTTGGGAGGTACACTTACTCAGGCTGAGTATGGCGAGGCCTCTGCTGAATTTGAAGTTAGAAAAGAAATGACCAATGGCGCAAAAATTTTGCACGGTGGTATCATGACTACAATGATTGATGAGGTGATGGGATTAGCATTTTATACTTTAGGATCGGACTACTTCTACCCTACCCTGAATATTAATGTTGATTTCTTAGCAGCAGCTCAAATAGGTGATAAAGTATTTGTGAAAGCTGATGTTATAAAACATGGACGCACTATTATCAATCTAGAGTCAAAAGTGCATAATGCAGAAGGAAAACTGCTGGCAAAAGCAAGTAGTAATATTGCGCGAAGCAATATAAAAATGAAATAAAAAATTACATTATTGTGATTAAAAAAATAAAATACTGCACTTGGGCATTAGCATAAGTTTTTTATTTTTGTTTGGGTTTCAATACACCAATATTCATCTAGTTTATTGTTCCCCTTATTATCACCAAATAATACATAATTATAGTCTATGTTTTTAATCAAAAATTGACAGACTATACTAAGAAAAAGTTCTACATATAATCATCAATAGTTCCTTGATTTTTTAATTTCCCTATAAAAATTAAAAAACCTACGAACTAAGAAATCATTTTAAAACTGATAAATCAACTCCTACGGATGAGAAGAATTAAAAAAGTAGCGGTACTAGGTTCGGGTGTAATGGGTAGCGGAATCGCAGCACATTTGACCAATATCGGATTGGAAGTACTTTTACTAGACATTGTACCCTTTGATCTAAAAGAAAACGAAAAAGACAATCCAGCTGCACGCAATCGCATCGTAAATGCGGCATTGAAAGCAGCTATCAAAAATAGAAAGCCAGTTTGTGCTTTTTATGATACCAAAACAGCTTCTAAAATTACTACAGGTAACTTCACGGATGATTTCGAAAAGATCTCAGATTGTGATTGGATTATCGAGGTAGTTATTGAGCGTTTGGACATCAAACAACAAATTTTTGAAAAAGTAGATAAATATAGAAAACCAGGTTCATTAGTAACTTCTAATACTTCTGGTATTCCTATCAACCTAATGTCTGAAGGACGTAGTGAAGATTTCCAGAAGAACTTCTGTGGAACACACTTCTTCAATCCCCCACGTATCCTTCGTTTGTTAGAAATCATCCCTGGTCCTAAAACGGATCAGTCTGTAATTGATTTCTTCATGCACTACGGTGATGTTTATTTAGGTAAGCGTCCTGTACTATGTAAAGATACGCCTGCATTTATCGCTAACCGTGTTGGTGTATATGCAATGGCTAAAATCTTCCAATTGACAGAACAAATGGGCTTGTCTATCGAAGCTGTTGACCGCTTGACAGGTTCAGCTATCGGACGTCCACGTACAGGTACTTTTGCTTTAGGTGATTTAGTAGGTTTGGATACTGCGGAGAAAGTAATCAAAGGTATCGTTAATAACTGCCCTGATGATGAGCAAGCTGGTGCATTCACCATGCCTAAGTACTTATCATTCTTATTAGAAAACAAATTCTTAGGAAACAAAACTAAGAAAGGATTCTACTACAGAGGTAAAGATGAAAATGGTAAGCGTGTAAAATATGCATTGAATCTACAAACACTAGAGTATGCACCTGCACAAAGACCTTCTTTCCCTTCATTGGATGCTGCTAAGCAATCTGAAGATCTAAAAGGCAAGATCCGTACCTTCTTTAGCCAAAAAGATGGCGCTTATCGTTATGATGATGCTGGAGCTCAATTGATCCGCGAATCTCTATTAGGATTATTTGCTTATGTATCTAATCGTATTCCTGAGATTGCAGACGATGTATATAGTATTGATGATGCATTACGTGCTGGTTTTGCATGGGATGTAGGACCATTCCAATACTGGGATATGGTTGGTGTTGCTGAAGGATTGGCACAAGCTAAAGCAGCTGGTTTAGAATTGGGTGCTTGGGTTCAAGAAATGGTAGATGCTGGACATACTAGTTTCTACAAAGTTGAGAATGGTGTAACGATGTACTATGATATCGCTAGCAAGTCTTACAAAGCGGTTCCTGGTATGGAAGAATTCATCGTTTTAGACAATATCCGTCAAACTTCTGTAGTATGGGAGAATGCAGGTTCTCAGTTACATGATATTGGAGATGGCGTATTATGCTTTGAGTTCCGTTCTAAGATGAACACTTTGGGAGCTGATGTATTAATGGGTCTTAATGAGGCTATCAAAATTGCTGAAGAGGGTGATTGGAAAGGTTTAGTGATTGGTAACAATTCTGTGAACTTCTCTGTGGGTGCTAACTTAATGGCAATTGCTGGTTTGGCTTATGAAGCTGCTGAAGAAGGTGATTATACTGAGTTAGAATATGCAGTGCGTATGTTCCAAAATACAACGATGCGTGCACGTTACTCTTCTATCCCAGTAGTAGTAGCTACTCAAGGTTATGTATTTGGTGGAGGTTGTGAACTTTCTATGCATTCTGACTGTGTAGTTGCTGCGGCTGAATCTTATGTAGGTTTGGTAGAAGCTGGTGTAGGTTTGATCCCAGGTGGTGGTGGAACTAAGGAGTTTGCATTACGCGCTTCTGAGGCATTCCACAAAGATGGTGTAAAAGTACCTCACTTGATTGATCGTTTTGCAGCTATCGTTAATCCAACTCCAGGTAATGGTTTAGCAACTTCTGCTGCTGAAGCATTCAAGATTGGTTTCTTACGTGAAGGTGTTGACCGTGTATCTGTGAATGTTCGTCGTAATATCGGAGAGGCTAAAAAAGCGGTATTAGAATTGGCAGACAACTATAGCCAACCTGCTCCTAAGAATGATATCTATGTATTGGGTCGTTCTGGTTTGGGTGCATTGTATGTAGCTGCTGAAAGCTTCCGTTTAGGTGGTTTTGCTTCTGATCATGATGTTAAGATTGCTAAAAAAGTAGCTTATGTATTGTGTGGTGGTGATTTGACTGCTCCTCAAAAGGTTTCTGAGCAGTACTTATTAGACATCGAGCGTGAAGCATTCTTGAGCTTGTGTGGTGAGCAAAAAACACTAGAGCGTATTGCACACATGTTACAAACCAACAAGCCTTTGCGTAACTAAGAGATTTTGTGTGGGGAGTTTTATTGCGGGGCATTGAAATATCCCGTTGCAAATAGAGAAATTTATTTAATTCTTATCTCCCACTTAACATAAAATCCGAATTGATTCAGCCTGGGATTTTAATCCTATGGTATAAAATATTAGTTCGTAGTTTTCCGCAACTAATTGATAATTAGTAAGGCAAAATACTTTTTCAATTTTTGAATAAAAATTAAAAAATCAACGAACTATTAAAAATATATATAAAAATAAAAGTTAAACAATAATTATGGAAGCATATATTGTAGGCGGTTATCGTTCGGCAGTAGGTCGTGCAAAAAAAGGTGGATTCCGCTTTTTCCGTTCTGATGATTTAGCAGTAGAGGTAGTAAAACATTTGGTTGCTCAATTCCCTTCTTTCGATCCTCATCGTGTAGATGACGTAATCGTAGGATGTGCTAATCCTGAGGGTGAGCAAGGTTTACAGATTGGCCGTCAAATTTCTTTGCGTGCTCTAGGTAAACCTGTTCCTGGTGTTACAGTCAATCGTTATTGTGCCTCTGGTCTAGAAACTATTTCTATTGCAGTAGCAAAAATCAAAGCTGGTATGGGTGATTGTTATATTGCTGGTGGTACTGAGACCATGAGTATGATCCCTATGACTGGTTATAAATTAGCACCAAGTTATGCTGTAGCCTCTACTACTCCTGATTATATCGTGGGTATGGGATTGACGGCAGAAGCTGTGGCTAACAAATATGGTATCTCTAGATTAGCACAAGATGAGTTTTCTGCAAAATCTCATGCTAAAGCGGCTCATGCAATTCAGAGTGGTTACTTCAAGGATCAAATCGTTCCTGTAAAAGTAGATCAAGTTTATGTTGAAAATGGTCAGCGTAAAGAGAATAGTTGGGTAGTAGATACAGATGAAGGTGTACGTGTGGGTACTACTGCTGAAATCTTAGGTGGTCTACGTCCTGTATTTGCTGCTAAGGGTTCTGTAACTGCGGGTAACTCTTCTCAAATGTCTGATGGAGCTGCTTTTGTATTGGTAATGAGCGAAAAAATGGTGAAAGAATATAATCTTGAACCGATTGCACGTATGGTTTCTTGTTCTGTAGCAGGTGTGGAACCTATTACTATGGGTATTGGTCCTTGTGCGGCTATTCCTAAGGCATTGAGCCGTGCAGGATTACAACTAAATGATATTGACCAAATCGAATTGAATGAGGCTTTTGCTGCGCAGGCTTTGGCTGTAATTCAAGAGGCTGGTCTAAATCCTGATATCGTGAACCCTAATGGTGGTGCTATCGCTTTGGGTCACCCACTAGGTTGTACTGGCGCTAAATTGAGTATCCAGTTATTCCATGAGATGCGTCGTCGCAATCAGAAGTATGGTATGGTGACTGCATGTGTAGGTGGTGGACAAGGTATTGCTGGTATTTACGAGCTGTTAAGCTAGTACTATTAAGACCTTTGAGGTTGTAGAAACCTCAAAGGTCTTATATAAAACAGCAACTATTTTCTGATAATTTGTACACCTGCCTCTCGCTGCTGCTCTCGACTAGGTATATTCCGATTATAACGATTGACATAAATCTTTTTTAGGCTCTTAATCTCTAGGAGATGCATCGGGAAATTACCATACTCCCCATAATAAGGTTGAATGTATAGCTCCTCCAGTATCGTAAACTGATTCAATAAAGGAATAGGGCGACGACATAAAGGATTATGTGTAAGAATTAAGGTTTGTACCTGATTCTTGAAATGTAACAAAACAGATGGGAAAACTTCAAGATCTCCTTTTTTTAAATCCAACGTACCTTTTTTCAGCAAATAAGTCTCTACGTATTCTATAATCTCTTTTTCAGATCTATTGAGTAATACATAAGACCAACCACGACCATAACGGGTCTGATTATAACGTATAATTTTTTGAATATCAATCTCTGGATATTCCTCATACACACCTAGATTAGTTCGAATTGTTTTTTCTTTCAAATATCCATCATACGCAATGAGACGATAACGCTTTTGAATCAAATTTATCAAATCTACTTTGGCATACTGTCTGATATAACGTAGAGCTTCCTGTCTAAATTTTTCATCAAAGCTTTTACGATCTTTATAAATCAAGAACATTGTAGTCAATAAACCATCTACAAAACCACCTCCTCGAATCAACTCAAACCCCAAGTTAATATTGTCCTTATCCCTGTTCCATAAGAGTGCTTCAATCTGTTTCAGCATCCCCTTCTGTTCCTGCACAGAACTTTCAATCAAGTATGGTTTATCTAATGTATTAAAATAATTTACCAACAACCGTTCTGTAACTAGGACTTTATCTTTACAGTTACTGTAAGTTAACCTAGATTTTGCTCCCAATACAATATGAGTAACCTCATCTGTTAACTTACGACGTATCTTAGCACCATAGTCCTTCAACTTTTGCCCCAATCTTCGTTTTTCTTTTAGTTTCCCTGCTAATAGTATCTGACTTTTTTGATTAATTGGATCTTTTTTTAGAAGTTCTTCATACCGTTTACTTAATTCGTCCAACACATAAATATGATAATTATGCATAGAGCTATTTAGAATTACTAACAACTCAGCTACACTAACTTGAGTCAAATCAACGGTTACTTTAGCCAAGATTTTCCACAAAATTTCGGCATCCTCCTCAATCAACTCAGCATTACGTACTTGATTGATTGTATTCAAATGTATTTGAGCCTTTGGATAATCTTTCAAATTAACTTTTGATCCAAGATCTATCACTAGTTTATCCATCCTAATCGTGTACAACTGTTTTCTTTCTCTAAGTAAAATATTCGGGTGTAGCTGAAGATGATATAATTTAGGAAACCATTTCATAATAGCACTCGCTTGATACAAATTGGCACAAGATAGATCCAACCAATACAATTCAGGCAAACTTAGATCTTTAGCAATCGTCTTTATAGGATTCTCAGATAGATCCAAACGAACTAATTTCTTTAAGGGATTTAGGAATGTATCCACTTCATGGATATTACAAGCATTTAAATACAACCCTTCCAAATTCCTCAACTTCCCTATCACTTCTAATAAATTGGAATCCTTATCTACATGATTATTAAAACTCAGCCGAAGCTCACGAAGCTTTGTTAATTTGGATAAAAAACTCCAATCCTTAGGTAGATCACGGGTATTTACATTTTCAATAATCAAGTAATTCAAGTTAGTCAACTCTCCTATGGTAGCTGTAATCTTAAGCTCAGGGGTGTTCGTAATATAGAGTTTAGTCAATTTCTTTAAGTTCACAATACCTTCTCCTAAATCCTGTAAATATCGATGTCCTGCAATATTTATAGAATGTAAATGTTCTACATCTCCTATCTCTGGTGGTATGCGACGAACTTTTGACCAACTCTGATAACTTGTGATTGGCAAAGTAAGCAAATTCAATCGCATAGATTTTAGATACTTACTCAAACTTATGTAATGTGCCTTATGTTGTTCCATATTTTATTTCTACTTATGTTCTTCGATAATCCATAAAAGTTTAGGCTAACTGAGCCTTTCAAGATAAAATTGGTTAAGAATTAGGTTCAATGTAGGGGCTCAATTAAAGACAATTATACTTCTACAATAGGACTAAAACCATATTATACTACTAGCTATCAATCACTTATACGCTAACATAGACTTAATATACTTAAAAATCAGTTAATAAAGGTGACTTATACCATAAATGTTAATTTTCAATTCGTAAGTAAGCAGGTAAGGAAATTGTATAAACATTACAGAATATTATTAGGAGCTAATAAAGCGAAACCCCCAAAAGGCTCAACAACGTTAACCACAGGTATAGCCCACGAAGCGTTCAGAGGCGAAGTCACCTAGTGGCAAGCTCTGCTGCCACCCTAGCTAATTGCCTTCTCCTTGGCTCCACTAGAGCAAGCAATCTCAGAGAATTTTTAACAAAGTTAGATACAAAATAGTCGATTAATTTTAGATATAGTTTAATTTCGTTAACTACTTACGATACAAGTTTGATTAAAATAGCTTATTATAAAGAACTCAAATTATTCAGGTAACGGCTACGTACATATAGGCCTAAACCTAAAGAAACCATGGAGCTCTTCTTAACAAATATTAAATCCCTTATCAATGATACGTACAATATTATTTTCTTTGTTACTTAGTTTATTAAACTTTACGAGTTTTGCGCAGGAAGATTTACTCCAAAAAGTTGCTCCCGACCATATTCCGGGAAAATGGAAAGGCAAACTTATTCAAGGAGAAGGAGGCTTGGCTAGAGAATATACTTTTGAGCTAAACCTAGAGCTAGATACACAGAATAAGATCAAAGGTCACTCATATATATATGTAGATAAGTCACATGCTAAGATTTCCTTGAAAGGAGAACTAAAAGGGAATCAAATACACCTACAAGAAATTAAAATTGTTGATTATAAAATCACTCCCAGCTATCTATGGTGTATCAAAAAAATGGATCTCAAATTTTTATTCAAACGTTCTTTCTTTCGCCTAGAAGGCAAATGGACAGGTAGCACCTCTCAAGGAGAATGTACGCCAGGAGTCATACAATTAAAGAAAGCGACCATAAAGGCATAATTCCTTATTTTTTTGTGACAAAATGACATCTAAAACCTTTGCAAAACCGCTATTTTGCCTTATTTTACCTACTCAAAATAGCTTGGATAAGCTTTTGATAACCAAGATATGTACCCCATAAACCAAAAACAATATATAAAAAATGACATTTGATAATTTCACGATAAAGGCTAGAGAAGCCGTACTAAAAGCACAAGAATTTGTGCGTCAATACAACCAACAAGATGTGCAAATTGCACATATCTTGAAGGGGATCATCGAAACAGAAGAGAGTGTAGCCAAATTCCTATTAAACAAAGTTAGTATTAACCTATCCTCTCTAACACCTAAGCTAGAGGTAATTATTGAAGCTTATCCAAAGGTATATGGTGGTGATGGTAAACAATACTTGTCTCCTGAGGCAAACAAAGCTATGCAAGGTGCACAAGATTTGTCCAAAGACTATGGAGATGAATTTGTCTCTATAGATATGATGTTAGCAGGAATGTTCACTATAGAATCAGATAAGACAATACGCTTATTACGAACTATGGGGGCAACTTCTCAAGAACTAGCAGAGGCAATCAAAGAACTTCGCAAAGGTAGAACAGTCAATTCTCAAAGTGGAGAAAATGAATTCAATGCATTAAATAAATTTGCGGTCAACCTAAATGAAAGAGCTCGTACAGGTAAACTAGATCGTATTATTGGTAGAGACGAAGAAATTCGTCGTATCCTACATATTCTATCTCGTCGCAAAAAGAACAACCCAATCGTGATTGGAGAATCTGGTGTAGGTAAAACGGCTATTGTAGAGGGCTTGGCTTGGCGAATTGTAGACCAAGATGTTCCAGACAATTTGAAAGACCAGACCGTTTTTGCCCTAGATTTAGCTGCATTAGTAGCAGGTGCAAAGTACAAAGGAGAATTTGAGGAACGTCTAAAATCAGTGGTCAAAGAAGTTTCTACTTCAGACCAAGTTATTCTGTTTATTGATGAGATTCATACCCTAGTAGGTGCTGGTGGTGGTGGTGGCTCTATGGATGCTGCCAATATCTTGAAACCAGCTTTGGCTCGTGGAGAGTTGAGAACTATTGGTGCAACTACACTTGACGAGTATCGCAAGTACTTTGAAAAAGATAAGGCCTTAGAACGCCGTTTCCAAAAAGTACAAGTAGATGAACCTAGCCTAGAAGAAACAGTGGCTATACTAAGAGGGCTGAGAGATCGTTATGAAAATCACCACCAAGTTCGTATCCTAGATGGTGCCTTGATCTCTGCTGCTGAGCTTTCCAAACGATATGTCAGTGATCGTTCTCTACCTGACAAGGCAATTGATCTGATGGATGAAGCGGCTGCTAAATTGAGATTAGAATTAAACTCAATGCCTGAAAAACTAGACGAATTAGATCGTAAAGTTAGACAATTAGAGATTGAACGCGAGGTGATAAAACGAGACGATGATAAGAAAAAACTAGATGCAATCTCTGAGCAAATTGCAAACCGTAAAGAAGAATTAGAAACACTCAAAGCTGACTGGTTCCAAGAGAAAGAACTCATTAATGTAATTCAGAGTAGTAAAGCTCTGATTGAGAAATATAAGGTAGAAGCAGATGAGGCTCGTAGAAATAGTGATTATGCAAAAGTAGCTGAACTGGAATATGGGAAGATAAAAGAACAGACTCGTATCCTAGCAAACGCAGAAGAAGAGCTAGATAAATTAGCTCCAGACAAACGTTTGACTGATGGTGAAGTAGATTCTAATGATATTGCAGATGTAGTAGCTCGTTGGACGGGAATCCCTGTAAGCAAAATGATGGAAAGTGAGCGTGCAAAGTTGCTTAAAATGGAAGAAGAAATTGGAAAACGCTTGATTGGACAAAAAGATGCAGTTCGTGCAGTTTCTGATGCGGTTCGTCGTAGTCGTGCAGGCTTGCAAGATTCTGAAAAACCTATTGGTTCGTTCATCTTTATGGGAACTACGGGTGTAGGTAAAACAGAGTTGGCTAAGGTTTTAGCCGATTTCTTATTCAATGATAAAGGTGCCATCACTCGATTTGATATGAGTGAGTACATGGAGAAACATGCCGTAGCGCGCTTAGTGGGGCCTCCTCCAGGTTATGTAGGGTATGAAGAAGGTGGACAGTTGACTAATGCTGTACGTCAAAAGCCATATTCTATTGTCTTATTAGATGAGATTGAAAAAGCGCACCCTGATACATTCAATGTCTTGTTGCAGGTATTAGATGATGGACGTTTGACTGATAACAAGGGACGTGTGGCTAGCTTTAAGAATACGATTATCATTATGACAACCAATATGGGAGCAAATGTGATTTATGATAATTTTGAAGGTTTAGACGAACTAGAGGATGATAAACGTCAAGATTTAATTGAAACTACTCGCTTGGAAGTAGTAGAAGCACTCAAAGGACATATGCGTCCTGAGTTTTTGAATCGGATTGATGAGCAAGTTATGTTTACACCACTCAATAGAGAAGAGATTAAGAAAATCTTGATTTTGTTGTTGAAAGGTATTCATAAACGTGTGAACAAGCAGGGTTTCCAAATGGAACTTTCTGAAGCAGCTATTGATCTTCTAGCTGATTTAGGCTACGACCCTCAGTATGGTGCTCGCCCAATGAAAAGAGCACTCCAAAAAGAGCTTGTCAACGAGTTATCTAAAGAGTTATTATCCGGCAAATTTACTCCGGGTGATACGATCTGGATTGATGTTGCAGAGAATGGCGAGGATCTAGCTTTTCATAAAAAAGAAACTAGTAAGTAGCATTTGTTAAGAGAAAAACGTATATTTGTATAGACACAAAAGGCTAGTTCGTAAAAGAACTAGCTTCTTTTGTTTCTGATTATCAGCCACATCTATGATGTGACTTCATTAGAGCAAATATAAAACTAAAAATAATCGTTTTCTTCTTGAACAAAAGGCTTTATCTATTGTTTTAAGCAGGCATAGTTTCGTAGTATATACTGTTTAGTATTTTGGTAAACAAACCATACCTTTTGTTGGCTCTTTTAGCCTTTGTTCCAAGTCTATCCACTAAATATATAATCTCACCAAATTACTTTCTAATCAGTGAGTTTCGGTTTAGAATACTAAACACTAGTAGAATTTTAAATCAGAATTATCTTGACCACATATTCCATAAAAGATTTAGAGAAACTTACTGGCATCAAAGCTCACACTATTCGTATTTGGGAACAGCGTTATAATATAATTGAACCGAAACGTACTAAAACGAATATTCGTTATTACACAGATGCTGATGTAAAATTTATTCTTAACGTTGCTGTTTTGAATAAGAGTGGTCTTCGTATATCTAAAATCGCCAAGCTAAGTCACGCTGAAATCAGCCAAAAAGTATCTTCTATCTCTCATGATAATTTTGAAAATACGACACAGTTACAAGCGCTGACTATTGCAATGATGGAGTTAGATGAGTACAAGTTTGAGCAGATCATGCAAGCCAATATCGAACAAGAAGGTTTCGAGTCGACTATGGTTCGTATAGTAGTGCCTTTCTTAGAAAAACTTAGTCTGTTGTGGTTAACGGGTTCGATTAGCACAGTACACGAACAATTTATCAATTGCTTGATCCGCCAAAAAATTATTGCAGCTATCAATGATTTGCCTATCCCCACTCGTGACTCTAAGTACAAACGATTTATTGTCTATTTACCAAAAGGAGAAGGCGAAGAACAAGAAGTACTCTTATTGCTTGCGTATTATCTATTGCGCATGCGCAAACATACTGTGCTCTACCTAGGAACGGGAATAGAACTTGGTGATTTAACGATTGCTCATGAACTACATAAGCCCGATTATATCTACACCATCGTCTCAGATAATAAGGGTAAAGAACATACACATAAGTATGTCACTAAGCTCATCCAACGATTTCCCTCTACCTCATTCTTGCTATCTGGCTACTACATGCGTGAAAATGTACCCGTTTCAGCCCCATCTATTAGCATGTTAGAAGACTTTAATGATGTAGTTAGCTTCTTCAACAACCTCGAATTCAAGTAATTTTCAGATTTTTAAACTTTTTTCAAGTTAATATTCGACTTTTTTTTTGAAAGTCTTTATCTTTGCGTACCTCTAGAGCTTGGTAAGTACTCCAATGAACTAGAGTAGAAATAAAATATTGAGTAGAACATACTCAAATTAAACTATTTCCTATCTTATTTTTTGACCTAAATTTTTAATATGTTAATCATCGAAGTAAAAACAAACGAGCCTATTGATAAGGCCTTGAGAAGATACAAAAGAAAAGTTTCTCAAACTAAAATTATGCGCCAAGTTCGTAGCAGAAAGCATTTTACAAAACCATCTGTTGTACGTCGTAATGAGCGTTTGAAAGCTGCTTACAAGGAGCAACGCATCAGAGACATTGAAGGATAAGGGATAAGGATACTATATTAAGCTTCATAATACAGTAGTCCATCCATATTTTTTATCAGTTAAAAATCAATTGATAAAAAATATATTGAGCTACTGATGCTACGTATTTATCCTGATTTTTTGTCATTCGTACAGATCAAATTATTATTATGAAGCTTACTTCTTCCTTTTTGTCCTATCTTAGGTACGAAAAACGCTACTCTCCTCATACTTGCCAGGCTTATCAAAGTGACCTCAAGCAATTTAGACTTTATTTAGATAATAATGGCTTTGAAGAACTTCCATTGGTCTCTGTTGAAAATACGCAGATCCGATCTTATATTGTCTATTTGTTACAAAAGGACAACAGCCCTAGTTCTATTCATCGAAAAGCTTCTACCCTAAAAAGCTTCTATAAGTTCTTACTAAGGGAGCAACACATTCAACAAACACCTCTCAATGGTGTATTCTTACCAAAAAAAGGAGAACGGTTACCACAGTTTATACAACAAGACAAAATAGAGCGTCTTCTAGAAGAAGATTTCTTTCCTGATGGTTTTGCAGGTGCACGAGACCGAGCTCTAATAGATCTTCTCTATGGAACAGGTATTCGTAGAAATGAGTTAATTCAACTAAAAATTCCTGATTTAAACTTAAAGCACTTACATATTTCTGTAAAAGGAAAAGGAAATAAAGTTCGTAAAATTCCTATCTTCACCACACTTGCTGATGTTCTGCAAGCCTATCTAATCGCTCGCACAGAAAGCTTTCCCAATAATACTCATAACTTCGTTTTTGTCACAGACAAAGGCAAACAATTATACCCTAAGTTTGTCTATAATAAGGTGAAGCATTATTTGTCATTTATTACCACTGCAGAGAAACGCAGCCCACATATTTTGCGTCATTCTTTTGCTACACATCTGGCCAACAATGGTGCAGACCTCAATGCGGTAAAAGAACTACTTGGACATTCTAGCTTAGCTGCTACACAACGTTATTTACATAACTCTATTGACCGTCTCAAGCAAGTTTATCAAAAAGCGCATCCAAAAGCTAAAGATTCGTCCAAAAAGAGTAATAATTAGTAGAATAATCCGATCTTTGAGAAATTTTTTTTGCTAGAATATAGTATATTTAGATGTGTGTTCAGTTATATCATTCATATCTAAATATGACATTAATCTTAGGTTTGGATAAAATCCGAACTGCCAATAGTTTATCTTTACGATATGGAAAAGACAACAAGAATAAAAATTACTGTAGAGCTGATCTGGTGGATAGTCACTGCTATTTTAACCCTCATCGTTATTTTTCCGATGCTCAACACATTCCAGCAGTACGATTTCATCATTTCAAACTCGATATTTGTAATTGTAACCATTACATTCAGTCGGTATATATTTTTATTAAAACACACATTTTTAGCCTATTTCAGAGTCGGTAAAGTCTTGCTCTTATTTGGTTGTATTCCATTGATATTCTATTTGATTGGAGAGATGAACCATTTTAGTTATTTCTTGGATAACAAGGGATTACAAAGTTTTAATGAATATTTTGTAAGTGGGATAGATATTGATACTCGACAAACTATTCTTAACTATCTCGAAAGAGAAATGATCTTCACAGGAACTGCAAGTGTTATTGTTTCTGCTCTACTACCATTTAGAATGCTTATATCAGTGTGGCGAGTGTATAACAAGACTGGCAAAGTATAGGCTTGATTTTTTTTTATTTTTTGCTTATTATGTATTTTTAGGATCTGCAGAGCCTTTGTTAAAAATCATAGTTCTGATCTTTAACTTCACAGATTACTAGTAGAATTACATAACCTATATTGCCTTACATATTGTTATGAAAAATAGATTTATTGCTGCTATATTAGGATTTATGGTTGGTTTTTTAGGAATCCATAAGTTTTATTTAGGACGTACCTTCCAGGGATTTTTGCATCTCATAACGGGTCCTATTGGTTGGGCTATTGCTGTTATTGAAGCCTTCGGCTACCTCCGCATGGGTTCTGATGAATTTGACATTAGATATAATTTTTCAGCAGTTGACAAGAAAAACTGGCAAGACAAACGTAAATTGGAACAAAAACGCTTAGAGCTAGAAACACGTCGATTAGAACGCCAAGAGCTCCTAGAAGAAGAATTGTTTAGACAGGAACTAGAAGAAGCAAAGCGTAACGCAGAACTGAAGCGCAAGCAACAGCGTCCAATTAATGCAAAAATGGCAGATAATATTGCTGCTTGGGATGAACTACGCCGCAAAGGGATCATCTCGGACCAGGAGTTTGAACTCAAAAAAGAACAAATTATTCTAGGCCGAGATGACTAGAAAATACGGTAAACCTCTCTACTTCATCTTTGTTCCCAAAAGATGGACCTTATCCAACCATTTTTTACGTTTTGCATCGCTACTTCCACGCACAGGTGCCAAACCTAATGTTCGAGTTGGTTTAATTCCACAAAATTCAAAAGTCATTTTTTTCAATTGATTCACTGAAGGACGCCCATTCACCCAACGATAGTACCAATTGGGCTGGTCGGTAGTGTAGATAATTCTACCTGTACGACCTTTCAAGAGTTTATCCAAAAGCATAGAATTTTCACGCATCTTGAAAGCAAAATGAGGCAAAAAGGTTCTATCTATAAACCCTTTCAAAATGGCAGGTACACCTCCCCACCACAGTGGATGAATGAGTACAATATGTTCTGCCCATATTATGTCTTTTTGAGCTTGTACTAAATCAGGTTCTAAGTCAGTACGTTTATTATATCCATGTACCAAATTAGGATTAAAATCTAAATCTCTTAAAATGAGTTCTCTCACATCTCCACCAGCTTCTAAAACACCTTTTTTATATGCAGCTCCTAAAGCAAAATTAAAACTTGTATTATCTGGATGTCCCTGTATGATCAGTACTTTTTTCATGATTAGTTGTTTCTGTTTATAATCCATATTTTGTTTTACCAAAAGTTGTGGCTTATCATATAATTATTAACAGGTACAAAGATCTAGGGAAAAATAGAAAGCTCCATTCACATTTGTTAAGAAGTGATTTTTGGGCTATTCTTTTTTTGTTGGTAAGCTTTACGGATTCTACTTAAGGATTGAGGCTTAATTCCTAAATAGGATGCAATGAGATACAAAGGCACTCGCTGAAATAACTCAGGTTGCTCGTTTAATAAATTTAAATAACGTTCCTCTGCTCCGAGATTGGCTAAGCTGCTCGCTCTTCGGATTGTTTGCGAATAATAAGCCCCCACTAATTGCAATCTAAACTCTTTCAATTCGGGTAATTCATCTTCGCAATGTTTCAAGCCAGAGACTTCAAAATAATGTACTTGGCTTGGCTCTAAAGCTTGAATGGCTTCAGTGGCAGGACTATTCTGTGTTAGACTCTCATAATGTGTAATCCAACTACCTTCTAAGGCTAGATTACAAACCTTTTTTTCACCATCTATATAATTATAAAAGACAAAACTCCCCTTTTCAACAAAACCTATCTTTTGACAATACTGCCCTTCTCGGAGAAAGAAATCGTCCTTGTCCAAAAGTTGTTTGTGCATATATGGTCGAATAGATTCTATTGAATCTTGAGGTAAATGATCCGCAAAGTAGGTATATATGTCCATCATAATCTAGATATCTTTTTGATACTTATCTGGTCAAAATACTAAAAAAGCTATTCTAAGTCAAGACCTAGAATAGCTTATTCGCTTTCATTCTTATATTTCCGAATCTAACTAAAGATTATTGCTTAATCACTTTTTGAGTAGCTACTGTATTATTGGTCACATCAGCTACATTCAAATAATAAACGCCTCTAGGCAATTGACTTGCATCAATAGCAGTCACTTGGCTATTCAAACGCCCCATGCTAACTACTCTACCTAAAGCATTATATAAAGTATAATTCAATTCTGCACCAGTATATTCTACCAACTGTACATTCATCACCTCTCTAGCAGGATTTGGATATACTACTACTTGCTGATCTTCAGTTGTATTTACAGTGGTTGTCACTAAATCTTCTACTTCATAAATTGTAGTTGTACCAGAATCCTCATTACTAACAATTAATAGGTTAGTTCCAGTATGGCTCTCAGCAGCTGGAATAAACAAGATTCCCTCAGGAGCGATATCAGTCATTATTCCATTCGCTAAATCAAAACTATTAAGATACGTTTCAAAAACAGGGGCATTAGGGTTGGTGATATTATAAACCATTACACCACCTTGACGTTCCAAACCAACGAAGGCATAAGCACGAGAACCAATTACTCCCACAACAACTCCTTCAGGCTCTGATCCTTTATCATCACTACGCTCATCAGACTCATCAACCTCTCCATCATCACAATTAAAGAAACTAGGATAATTTGCTGCAATATATTGTTCAAAATCATCTCCGCTATCCCAAACTAGATTACCTGAGGCATCCCAAATAGAAAAAGAACGTGCCCCATAACTGTATAACTCATCAACATCGTTATCATTATCTATATCACCAATCATATCTGCAGTGAATGTTTTCAAACGTCCCAGTGAATTATCTTGCTGAAGTGTTGTTGCATTAGGGAAAGCAGTGGGATCTAATGTCAAATCCTTAACACGTACTTCTGAACTATATCCGTCATAATCTCTAGCATCTCCTTCGTTTGCAGATACCCAATAATCCGCTCCACCAATGGAGTATCCATCAATTGCATCAGGCTGATATACTCCTTTTACGTTCCAAGTATTGATATTCACACCGCTATCTTCGTCGGAAGCGTCAAAACCATTGCCAGCAATACTGTGATCTTTAAAGCCTAAGCCCTTATAAGCAGAAATCGTACTAGCCTGCAAGTCAATCAAAACCATGACATTGTTTTCTTGACAGACTACAGCTGCCTGTGTGGATGTTTCGTTAACAGCAATATACTCAGGCTCTAAATCTGCAGCCCAAGTTGTATTTGGCTTCTTTAATCCACCTGCAATGGTAGCTGGTGCAGCAGTAAAATTAAGGAAGGTAACATCACTTTGAGTTATACTTGCTATACCTCCACTAATATCTATAATCGATACAGAGCCATCAGGATCTACCAGATAATCATCATCTGGCTCCCCCTCATTAGCTACCAAAACTTTATTACCATCAGGCGTTACTGTGATCATATCTGGCATAGATCCTACTGTTACATCTACTACATAAACCCCTGCTGTATCAAAAAACACCACCTTTCCTGAATCTTGTGCGTTATCTGCCTCTACAGCTGCTGCTATGTATCCATTTCCTAAAGCAACTACAGAATTTACAGCATCACCATATGGATCTATATCAATTCCAGTCAAAAAAGTAGGGTTTGTTATTGTCGAAATAGAAATAATATCTATTCGATCTTCGTCACTATTTGTTGTGTATAGTTTCTGTGCATCCATATCATAAGCACTAATCTCACAGGCTCCTTCTTCTCCATCAATATAACGACCTTTCTCTGTAATAGATAACTCTTGTGCAAAGACTCCCTTACTTAATAAGCATAGGCTAAAAAGTATAATTATTTTCATAATATTATTTTTAGTTATGAGGTTATTGAAGAACAAGTAGTCTTCAATATAAATTTTTGAATAATATATTGTTTTGTGGTGAGAGAATGAAAATTATTTTCAAATAACTTCAATAAATAGAATGGGTCAAATGTCTAAAAAGTCTGAGAGTTTGGCCTCGGAATATTGATTAAGTATTTATTAAACATAAGAATATTTTAAACATAAAAACTTAATGTTTGGCAGCTTTTGTTAATTTAAATACATCAACTAAATATTCAATAAAAATTAAAACCTTTAACGAGCCATTAACCGTTCATTAACGACAAAGTTGCTAGAGTTTTTTTAGATTTACATTAACCTAATAACATTTTTTAGAGTCTGTTTCAAATTAATGTATTGATAATACCAACTAAAATACATTTTTAAAAAACAAATATGCTCTAATCTCATTTTTAATTTACCTAATAACTATGAGTAAAATTAACAAACGTAGCACAGCATTAGCTCTAATGCTTGCTGGAGGATTCTTCATGGGTACACAACTCAATGCCCAAAGTAATACAGAAACTTTAGTTCCTCTTGAAGAAGCAAAAGTTGAAGTCAAAGAAACAGTTCCTTTCTTGGGTGTAAGCACTCATTACGCTTCTAATGGTGTTAAGATTAGTAAAATTACCGCAAATAGCTCGGCTGAGGCTAGTGGCTTGCAAGCTGGTGATATTATCACAGCTGTTAACAATCAATCTATTCACGGACATCATGATTTAAGACGTATTGTACGCGCACAAAAAGTGGGTGATGAGATTGTAGTCGCTTATACACGTGATAACAATGCAAACACGATTGTAGTAAAGTTGGGCGGAAAAGAACTTAATAATAATGAGCGTACTTATACCTACAGTTATAATTATGAACATAACTACACTAGCGAAAAGGATGCTTGTGAAGAGTTAGAAAAGCTAACTAATACGCCAATCTTGGGTGTCTATATTGATATGAATAAACATAATTTAGATAAAGCTTTGGTCTCGCGAGTGATTGATAATACTGGTGCTGCAAGAATTAATATGACTTCGGCAGATCAAATTTTTAAGATTGATGGTAATCGTATCCAAAACTATGATGATTTAGCTGCATTCGTAAAAACTAAAGAAGTAGGTGATAAAATTGATATTATTTACTTTAGGGAAAATAAACGCAAAAGAGCTACAGCTACCTTGGGAAGTATTGGAGAAACTCAACCTTATCAAGTAATTAAGTATGAGAAGCAATGTCCTGATGAGGAAGTAGCTACTCCTGCTGATGAGCCTGTAAGCAAAATAGAAAATGTAGTTATAGATGAGCCAACAACACCTGCAGAAGATGCTTCTCCTATTGTGGAAGGTTCTAATAATGAGGCATCTGATTTAGCTATGGCTGCTGCTATGTTGGAAACGTTCCCTAACCCGACTACTGATTTGGTAAATATTGCTTTTGATGGTGAAGTAAATATTCCTGTAACTATTCGCATCGTTACTCTGGATGGTAAGGAAATTTATCGAAACGAGTTGGAAGATTTCTCGGGTAGTTATCTTGATCAAGTTGATCTTAAAGAATACGCTAGTGGTGTTTACTTCGTAAATATCGAGCAAGGCGAGACTAAATTATCCAAGCAAGTGATTAAGGAATAATCCTCTTGTAAATAAAAAAAAGCCCTAAACCTCGTAGGTTTTAGAAACCTACGAGGTTTAGGGCTTTTTTTATTTATCCATTGCAATTGGCGCCGCCAAGCATTCCTCCGGAATGCCATAAGCATCCACTAGCGCACGCGCATTATTACGCAAGAGCTTGCACAACTTATCCACCACCTTGCGGATAGCCTTAGACTTACTAGCACTCAGATACTCTTGTTCCAAGTACCAGCCCTTGTGTCCTTCGATGGTATGTAAGGCATAGAGGTCACAGACCTGCTTCAAGATTTTTTTCAACTCCTTGTCTTCACAACGCTCAATAACCTCTACGAAAGATTCCAACACCTGTGTTTCGATAAAGGCTTCGGCTACTTCTAGTAGATGTGTTTGGCAGCGTAAAAAAGCATGATAACTATCTAAGCCCCTACTCATAAACTTACGAAGTCGTTGCCCTACAGAAACCGTCAAATCGCGTTGACGATAACGAAAAGCTTCTAGATGAAACTCTACATCCCTCAAATGACGCTCATCGGTATTGCGAATCGCCAAAAAATTCTTTTCTCGAACACTTGTTACAAAACGCCCTGCAGCAAACTCCACTAACTTCATAAATCCTCCGCCAGCAAATTCTTTCTTAAAGTCATACAAAACTCCCTTTGCAACCAACTGCAACAAGACGGTGTTATCCCCTTCAAACGTAGTAAATATATCAGAATCAGCTTTCAAGGCAGCAAAGCGATTCTCTGCCAAGTAGCCCTTACCACCACAGGCCTCTCTACATTCCTGAAGAGCATCCGTCGTAAACCAAGTACTATAAGCCTTCATTCCTGCGGCAAGTGTCTCTATTTCTCGCATTTCATGTTCCCCCTTATCTTCCTTGATGTAACGATTTGTCAGTTCTGTCAAAGCAAAGTCTATAGCATATGATTTAGCCAGCAATGGCATCAATCTACGCTGGTGTGAAGGATAATCCAGCAATAGTGTTTCTGGTTCCTGATCAGGTCCAAACTGTCTGCGTTTCAAAGCATAGCGTACTGCAATAGCAATACCTGACTTGGCAGCACTCAAACCTGCTCTAGGCACACAAACACGCCCACCGACTAATGTACCTAACATCGTAAAAAAGCGTTTAGATAAGCTTTCTATTGGGCTAGAATACTGTCCATTCTCATCGATATTACCAAAACGATTGAGTAGATTCCTGCGAGGAACACGCACTTGATTAAAACGAATTCGGCCATTATCTACTCCATTCAAGCCTAGTTTGTACTGACAGTCTTCTATCTCAATTCCCTCCAAGACTTGATCTTTCTCATCTCGGATAGGCACTAAAACAGCGTGCACCCCTTGATGCTCCCCATTGACATACAACTGTGCAAAAACAGTAGCCATACGCGCATGCAAAGCTGCATTTCCAATATAATCTTTGGAAGAACTAGGTGTAGGGCTATTGATAATTAACTCATCAGTTGTAGCATCATAAGTTGCTGTGGTTTCCAATTCACGAACATTTGAGCCGTGTCCTGTCTCTGTCATCGCAAAACAACCCGGTAAGGCTAAGGATCCAATATCCTTTAAGTATTTGTCGTGATGATATTGAGTTCCCAAAGCATGTACACTTCCACCAAACAAGCCAAACTGTACACCAAATTTGACAGTCAAGCTTAAATCATGATAGCCTAAACTCTCAAAGACAGCACAATACGCTCCCATATTATCTTGTCCACCATAAGCCTCAGGAAAAGCCATTGCACCATAACCATAGTCTGCTAGTATCTTACACCACTGCAATACCTGTTCTCTATAATCAGACTTGTTAACTAAATTCTGATATTCAAAAATTGGATCTTTCAGTAAAGTATAGACCTTCTCACGCACTTCTGTATAATCATCATCCAACAAGGCCTGTAATTTCTCTACCGAAAACTTAACATCCTCTGCTTTAGCTTGGCTTTCTCTCTCACGTTGTTGCTGATCTAAGATCCCACGATGTAGCTCTAGACTCTCCAACCCAATTGCTGATTCAATCTCTTCCAATGCTTCTCTAACATGATCTGTTAACCACGTATTATCAGCCCCTCTATCCTGTATCTTAGCCATTTCAATACCCAAATCAACTAAGCTTTGACGATCATCTGTATACTGAGCAGCTGTTGAGCGAATAGCTTTCACCCATGCCTGCATGAGTTCTTGAGAAGGTATATTATTAGGATTGCTCCAAGTATTTAATAAAGCTTTATCCTCATCTGTTAACCACTCAAACTTTTGAATTTTAGCTTGAATCAATTCTACTTCACTTGGACTCAAAACAGAATCTGACCAGCCCACATAAAACAAGGGCAATAGGACAGCCACTTGTGGGGAATAATCTATTATTGACATGAATTTTAGAGGTTTTAATTTTTAAAAATCATTGAGACGCTCACTTATATTCCAGCGTATACCTAAGCTAAGAATATGTGCAGAATTATCCAAATTATCTAGAGCAGCATCTTCTCTTCTGTAGCGATATTGCAAATCCAAGTATAGATTATGTCTTACTTGGTAACTCACCCATAATAAACCAACCAATAAATTAGTTGTTGTCCCCTGCCCTGTTTTGTTCCCATATTCCTCCTCTCTAGTTGTGTAGGACAGATGTACATTTTTCCCCCAATTAGAACTAAGCGTATCTAAACCATAACGTGCATAATTAAGTTGTGCGCGAATGCCTAATTTAGGAATGGGTTGATAATTAATAATTCCAATAACTTCTTGAAAATTCGCTCCTAATGGATGTGCTAAAGGCTGATTGTAGTGAGTATAATTCGCAGAACTGTCCCTAAAAGTATAGGTGTAGGGACGTACTGTATTGTACTCTACTTGTAGATCTAGATGATCAATCCCTGCTACATCTACGTACTTAATCCCAACCTGCAATCCGTATTTATTTGCCCACCAACCTCGCTCAGCAGGATTAGTAGCCACCATTTTGGAAAATCGAAATTCATCCAAAATAAATTGACCATAAAATGAGAAGCGTTTCAAGAAATTGTACTTCCAGCTCAGCCCCAACATCACATTATCAGGACTTCCCACTGCTTGCTCTACAGTACGGTACAAAATCAAGGGATTGAGATATTGCAATTCAAACCCTCTATCTCGCCCAAAGATTACCGTTTCAAACAAACCAATATTCAAATTTTTTAACACATTGATACTCAAATAATGTGCTGCCATATATTTCTTAGGCAATACACGATCAAGACCACGATCATAGTTTTGGATCAACTCAGCAAAAACGTTCTGATAATGAATGCGCCAAACTCTAGTATTTAGCTTTAGGTAAAAGTAATTATTTGAGAAATCAGACAAAAAGAGAGAACGATAACCATCCCCTATGAAGTTTCGTCCATGTCCCATTTGTACACCAATTTGCTCTATGATATTAAATCCAATATAGCCTTGTGACATTAAGAAATCAACCCCATCATCTGCTGCTGCTGTTAGTGAACTATTGTATTGCTTATAAAATCCCATCCCAGGAACTGCAGACTCTGATAAAATCCGATTGCGGACATAGGATGGATAACCAGCTTGACTATCAATGATGTCTGTATAAAAATAGACCTTACCGGCAATATTCCCGCGAATAGCTGCTCCACGTCGGTTGATAAATGTAAAGTTATTACTCCCATTATAACGATCTAAACCTGCTGTGAAATGAAATATTGGATTAATATTTACATAAAAATGTTTCTTGCGAACCTCATATAAATGCGCGGGTGTACGATAAAACCATTTTAGAAAAGGTTTCTTACTCTTAATAGTAGAATCCTCATCATTATTATCAGTCAAAATATAGTTTAAGTCAGCCATATTTCGCTTAGAACCTTTTATCCACGCCAATGTATCCATAGACTCTACAAATGACCGAGCATCCTTGCGACTAATGGGTTGAATTTGATTATGCAACCCCTTAAAGTCACTAGTTTTGATCTCCATACGCTCCAAAATTCGATGATTATCATCGTTTAGAGGTAAATTGGTGGATGCTTGCCCTAGGAGTAAACTCAAGGGACTGATACATAGATAAATTAACAACCAGTTTTTCATAGCAAACTTTATTTTTTAAACAAGACGTTTTACTGTAGTTTTATCTGTAATTGCCAATTGACCGTGATCTAAGCTCAAGAGATTCAGTCCACAAGATTTTCCTAGCTCAATACTTCCCAATTCTTGGTCAAAACCTAGAGCTTTAGCACCATTTAGCGTTGCCCAGGTGATAAGCTGTTCAAAACTCACATAAGACTGATATTTAGCAATAGTTTTCATTTCCTCCAAAATAGACAACTGCCAGTTGGAAGTCAAACTATCTGTACCAATAGTCATTCTAGCCCCCTCATCTATAAAAGCTTGGTAGTTAGGCAAACGATTTTCAATGTATAAATTAGCATTGGGACAGGTTGCCCAGTAAACTTGCTCACTCCAAGCTTGTGCTGCTGCAATATCTGCTCTTGTACTGAGTGTATTATGTACAAATAAGGTACGATGCTTAGGATCCATATGTGCTAAGGCATAATGAATAGCACTCTGCCCTGTTGCTTCGAAAGTATCTAAAGAAATACCAAATCCACCATAAAAATCAACAAAATCTCCCTGACCATTCAAGAATAGTTCATTTTCGGGAACTGTTTCTTGATTATGAATACTAATGGTCAATTGACCTTGATCCTCATTACAAGCATTGATCAACTCAAATAAACGCTTTGATACCGAATAAGGTGCATGTGGTACACAACTTCGCCGGTTACCTCCCTCCTCTTGTGGTGCTTGATCATAAACAGCCTTATATTTATTGTATTCTGTTAGAGCCTGTTGTTCTTGTAAGAAATCAAAACATTCTACGAAGGTATAATAACGCAACTGATCTGAACGTTTTTGTGCAAAGGTGTCTACTACATTAGAGATATCACCTACTGCGACAATTCCATTGTGATACATCTCATCCGATGCTTTTTGAATAGCTTCTTGTATAATCTCTGGACTTGCTCCGCGTCGTTCTACTACATTTTTGATAAAAGGGATGAGCTCTGTTCCTGTGTCTACCTTTCCTAACATATGGGAAAGCTCCAAGTGACAGTGTGTATTCACAAATCCAGGAATAATCACACCATTATATAGTTCAATTTCTGTGGGATCGTATTTTTCTTTAGGCTCTATAGCTAAAATAGTATTCTGATCTCCTATAATGATAACTTTGTCCTCTACTACAGGACTGCTAACAGGAAAAATATAATCTGCACTTATTTTACGCATAACTTCTATATTAATGTTATATTTTTTCAACTATTTATTTAACAGATATTTACCTAGCCTAATAGATTAAAAAACATCCCTTTAGTATTGAAAATATGATTGAATTTATTACTCATGTACTCCACATCACATTCCATTAAAATCTAGATAGTATGGCTGCTTACTGACAGTTGTAAATGTAAAAATATTAAACATAATAAGCAATTTTTGTATATACTGCTTCAGTATTTTCAAGAATCTTAGATTAAAAACTTGGCTGTATTTGATAAAAGTGATATATTAGAATCCTAAGAGTAAATCCAGAATTCACTTATCGCAACAAATCCTTACTCGATTCATGACCATGAGGAAAATCTCCCCCCACTTCATGAATATTAAAACGATTAAAACTCCATTGAATAGAATATATCTACATTCAAAGATAGATTAGCAATAAACCGATCAATGGAAGTTACTGATTAAATGTTTTCATACTTAGATAAGTTAAGAACTATCAAGATAATCTAAAGATCGAATAACTTATGGATAGACTGACTACAAATAAATCGCAACATATCTTAATTATAGATCAAAAGACCCAAAACCTTATTTTCTCGAGTCATTCAATATTATTGGGTTATTCTATACAACATTTTCCTTCCATTCAGGAATACTTTGAGCTCATCCATGAAGAAGATTTAGCCTCTGTTCAATATGCCTGGAAAACAGCCACAGAGGAGGGAAAGAAGACTAGTGTAAGCTATAGAATAAAAACTGCTGAGGGAAACTACATCTATCTATATGAAGAAAATCTTGTAAATCAACAGGAAAAACATCTTCATACTAGACCTTCACAAATTGTGAAATCAATCCATCAGTATCACCTTAATACAATACACCCAGATCTATCCAATAAACTTGCACAATTCAGCAATGAAGCAAGCATGATTCTTAATGAACAAGGACAAGTAACCTGGATAAATAATGCTTTTACTCGTATTCTTGGATATACTCCTGAAGATATTTTGGGAAAACAACCTTTTACCCTTCTAGCCCGTGAATTTTCAGATGACAACACATTTGATTTTTTCCAACACAGAGTTGAGGAACTAGGAGAGTTCAGTATTGAGCTCCTATATTATCCTAAAAATGGAGGATCCATATGGACTGAACTAAAAGTATATGCACTGCAAGCTACTCCTAATGTCCCCAAACATTATCTAGTTTTGAGTCTAGATATTACTCGACAGAAAAAACAAGAGATTGCCTTAGTGTTTAAAAACCAACAATTGGAGAGTTATGCAAAGGCCACATCACATGAACTTCGTTCACCTATTGTCAATATTCGAGGTTTACTTGATTTATATCAGCTAAAAGCTCATCGACATGATGAAAACAAGGAATTGTTAGAAGACCTCAAAGCTTGTACAGAACAACTTGATGAAACTGTGTGCACCTTGAACAAGATGTTGCGTTCTTCAGACTTATTATCTGTAGATACTACAGTCTACACCTATCCTATCAAGAATATATTAGTAATAGATGATGACTTGCTATTCAGTAAAATTGTTGTACGCACAATCAATAATTTTGACCAGTCTATTCTTGTAGAGCATCAGTCCTCTGTAAGCAAAGCTTTGGATTACCTACAAGAACATGTTCCTGATCTTATATTCTTAGATTTGAATATGCCTATACTTTCTGGTTGGGATTTTCTACGCTTGACACAAGGTACATTGAGCTTAGACTGTAAGATTTGTATTCTTAGTTCTTCTATTGATCCTCAGGATCGCAAACGATCCTTAAACTTCAAGCATGTACAGGCGTTTATAAGCAAGCCTCTAACCTTGGATAAATTACAACACTTGATCCAACCTAATTCTAATCGAATGTAAACAGAAGAAAATACTTGGGGTGAAGCACTTTGTGGCTCAGCATTAAGTATAAGTAACTAATAATCAACCACTTACAAGATTAATTTAAAAAGAAATCACGTGAAAAAATGTCCTGTCAAACGTAATAATCAAGACTCAGTTTTGCTAAAAACTTAGCAAAATCTACCCAACTGGGTCAATTGGACTATATGGGTTGTCAGCAACAAAGAAGGACGAACATTGACGATCTGAAAGAGCCGAGCCCATAGCGAGCTCAACGAAGTTACCCCCGAAGTACTCAGCGAAGCTAAAATTGTACTCCTATTAACAGAATACACTAATTTTATTGTACTCTAGACAGAGTCTCTAAGATCAACTAAAAATCGGCGCAAATTTGTGAGCTGTTTTACTACTTTCTCTCTTTCCTCCAAAAAATCATTTTTGTTGGCTATTTCACGCTTTGCCCCATCTACAGTAAACCCTCTAACCTTGACTAGATTCTGAATGATTTTGAATTTTTCTAGATCATCTGCTGAGAATTTTTCCTTTTTGGATAAATCTCCTAAATAATCGCTGAAGTGTTTCATCCAAGATTTAATGGTCACTGAACGTACTCCTAACAGCTGAGTAAGATCGACTAAGGTATAGCTTTGGTTTGACATAATTATAGGTAGATAAAAAAACGCAAAATCTAGTTAGTGTTAGATTTTGCGTTTTTGACGTAATGTATATTATTGTATAAACTTATTACTTTGTAGATCCAAAGGACATTGCCTGATTTTCAGCTTTAACAGCTTCTACGAAAGCTTTATATTCATCAGGAGTTAAACCATCCAAACAATATGGCATTGGGTTGATTTTCTTACCTCTGTAGATGATTTCATAATGTACGTGAGGTGAAGTTGATGTTCCTGTACTTCCTACACGACCAATCTGCTGACCTTTTTTCACCTTTTGTCCCACACGAACTTCAACTTTTGACATATGTGCATACAAAGACTTGTATCCATAACCATGATCAATCACTACATTTTTACCATAACCTGTTTTCTTATATTCTACACGAGCGATTTTACCATCACCTGTAGCATAAAGTGGAGTACCTTTGCGTGCACCAAAATCAATACCTGTGTGCATTTTACGGATCTTATATACAGGGTGGGTTCTATATCCAAACCCAGACAAGGCACTTAATTTCTTTTTGGGAGAGCGAATTGGACGAATAGAAGGAATATGCTTTAGCATTTTTTCCTTGGACTTTGCTTGTTCTACAATTTCGTCTTGTGAGCTTGCTGTTACAGAAACTTGATGTTTTAGTCTTGAAATTTTCTTCGCTGTTTCTACCAGAATTTCACTATTTGATAAATTTCTGAACTCTGCGTATTTATCGCTTCCTCCTTTTCCTCCTCTCCAAACAGCATCATCTTTCGGATCCATTTCCAAGATCTCTCTGTAGATCGCAGCGTCTCGCTCATGTATATTATCTAGAGAACTAGAAATTAGGTCTAATTGTGTATTTAGTTCTTGGTACTTTTGATTCATTAAAGCTAGTTCAGTATTCCCTTCATTTGGATCTGACTTTTTAGGAATAAGTGCCAATACAATCATAGTATACACACCCACTATACCTAAGCCTCCCATAACACGCAACAAAATATCTTTATCAGATAGTTGCACTTTTTCGTAGCGAAGTGTGTGTTTATTATAAACAAACTTTTCCTTTCTCATAAGGTTGTAAGTTGGTTATTTAATCTTTTCAGAGTATAAAAGTGTATGGTTTGTGCTTAAACTTTGTCATAATTTTTCACACTTTTTGACACTTTTTGTGCTAAATTGCAGTCAAATTTAAGCAGAAGTAAGGGAATTTTCCAAATTTTTAATGAATTAGTTCCCTTTTGTCAAAAATATTAAAGTCTCCAATGATTCATTTATGACATTTTTTATGCTATAAGTACAGGTAAATTTAAAATTTGTTTTGGAAAAACAGCAAAAACTTAAAATAAAAAATCGAATTTACATATAATTAATGTAGAACGTTTTTTAACATATTGGGGTAATGTTTTTAACAAGAACTGCATAAACTAACTTGATTTTTTAACAATTCGTACACTCAAAATGCTAACAGTTAAAGAGATACGCCAACGATTTCTCGACTTTTTCGAGTCGAAGCAGCACAAAATTGTTCCTGCTGCTCCTATTGTCAACAAAAATGATTCAACACTGATGTTCATTAACTCAGGTATGGCACAGTTCAAAGATTATTTTTTGGGGAATCAAGCCGCCAGCTCGTCTCGTATCGCAGATACACAAAAATGCTTACGGGCATCAGGTAAGCATAACGACCTAGAAGATGTAGGAAGAGACAGTTATCATCAGACGATGTTCGAGATGTTAGGAAACTGGTCTTTTGGGGATTATTTTAAAGAAGAAGCTATTGAATGGGCATGGGAATTATTGACCGAAGTCTATAAGATTGATAAGGATCGTTTGTATATCACGGTGTTTGGTGGTGATGTAGAAGATGGTTTAGATCCAGATCTAGAAGCTGAAAAGCTTTGGCAAAAATGGGTTCCTCAAGATAAGATTCTAAGATTCGATAGAAAAGATAACTTTTGGGAAATGGGAGCTCAAGGTCCTTGCGGTCCTTGCTCAGAAATCCATGTAGACCTTAGAAGTGATGAAGAACGTCAGAAAGTAGATGCTCGTACCCTAGTCAACCAAGATGATCCATTGGTGATCGAGATTTGGAACTTGGTATTCATGCAGTATAATCGCAAAGCTGATAAATCACTAGAGTTGTTAGCGTCTCAACATATTGATACAGGAATGGGACTAGAACGACTTGCTATGGTTCTTCAGGGAGTTCAGTCTAATTATATGACGGATATTTTCCAAATGCTCATCCAGGCAATCGAAAAAGAATCTAATCAGAAGTATGAAGATTCTTATGCGCCCGATGCAGAAGTAGATACTGCAATGCGTGTAATTGCAGATCATATGCGTGCAGTTTGTTGTGTAATTGCAGATGGTCAGATGCCAAGTAATACAGGTGCGGGTTATGTAGTGCGTCGTATTTTGCGTCGTGCAATTCGATATGGTTACAGCTTTTTAGGTTTTAATCAGCCTACCTTATATAAGTTTGTTCCTGTAGTAGCAGAAATGTTTGATACAGTCTTCCCTGAAATTGCTGCACAGCAAAAATCTATTATGGATAATGTGAAAGCTGAGGAAGATCGTTTCTTGCGCAATTTGGAACGTGGATTAAAATTGATTGATCAACTAGAAGTCCCTAATGATGTGGTTTCTGGAAAAGATGCCTTTGTATTATATGATACTTATGGTTTTCCTTTTGATTTAACCAAGTTGGTAGCTCAAGAAAAAGGATGGGAAGTTAATGAGAAAGAATTTGAAACTGCATTAAATGAACAAAAACAACGTTCTAAGAAAGATGCAGAGAAGGATTTAAGTGACTGGGTAGAACTTTTAGATAATCCAACAGTAGAGTTTGTTGGTTATGATGAATCTAAAGCAACGGCTCAGGTAATTAAATATAGAAAAGTAGTTGCGAAGAAGAAGGAACAGTATCAGATTGTGCTAAACAAGACACCTTTCTACCCTGAAGGTGGTGGACAGGTTGGTGATACTGGTCTTTTGTGGTTTGATGGTGAGAAGATTCCTGTGATTGATACTCAGAAAGAAAATGAGTTGATTATTCATTGGGTGAAAAAATTACCAGAGGCTATTGAAAAAACGGTAGATGCAGAAATTAATTTGCCTAAGCGTAAATTAACGGAGAATAACCACACTGCTACGCATTTATTACATGCAGCTTTGCGTCAGGTTCTCGGAACACATGTTCAACAGAAAGGATCTTTGGTAAATGAACAATATTTGCGTTTTGACTTCTCACATCACCAAAAGGTGACTAAAGAAGAGATTGACCAAATCGAAAAATTGGTGAATCAGAAAATCCGTGAGAATATTCGTCTAGACGAAGCACGTTCTATTTCGATTGATGAAGCAAAAGAGCGTGGTGCAATGATGCTTTTCGGTGAGAAATATGGTGAAACCGTACGCATGATTACTTTTGATGATGGTTATTCTAAGGAATTATGTGGAGGTTGTCATGTTCCTGCTACTGGAATGATCGGTTTATTCAAAATTACAGAGGAAACTTCTGTAGCGGCTGGTGTACGTCGTATTACTGCGGTAACGGCTGAAGCTGCTGAGAATTATGTTCGTAAAGAATTGGATAGCTTAGCTGAGGTGAAAGAGCTTTTGAAAAATCCTAAGCATTTGGGTAAAGCTCTAGAAACCTTATTGCAGGATAATAAGAATTTGCGCAAGCAAATAGAAGAGTTACAATTAGCGCAAGCACAGGCAGAAAAAGGAGAATTGGTTAAAAATGCAACTCAACTGAATGGTTTCATGTTTGTGGGTGCTAAGATAAGTGTAGCGGATAAGGATGCCATGAAGCAATTGGCTATCGAAATCTGTAATGATTTGGGGGATACGGTAGTTGTTTTAGGTGCTGAGGATGGTAAAAAAGCTTCCTTGATTGTCTATATGCCTAGAGAGTTGGCCGAATCTAAATCTTTGCACGCTGGTAAGATGATCAAAACCATCGCTAAGGAAATCAAAGGTGGCGGTGGTGGTCAGCCTTTCTTCGCTACAGCTGGTGGTAAGAATCCTGCTGGTATTCAAAATGCGATCAATAAGGCATTGGAATTACTGAACTAATCCTTGATTATATATATACTATATAATATAGCAAGAGCACGTTTACTGATCTAGTAGGCGTGCTTTTTTTATTGGGTGTTGGTGGAATATTGACGAGGTGGTGAGGTGTTTATGAGGTGGTGAGGCATTGGGCTAACTCCCAATGCTAACAAATCTATCATCCCTTTGGGACTCCTACTGTTTTTGGACTTAAAAATACTTTTCCAAGATTGGAATTATTGAAGGTAATTTTTGCAATACAAATCCCTCAAATAAATTAGAAGTTATGCTACTTCCCAAAGATGTTCCCATCTCAATGGTATCCCTGTGTAGAATTGTATTTCCTTTTCTCAAGGTAATTCCTAGTTCAATCTCGTGAATAATACAATGCAAATCGCCATTATCATAAGCAAACATTTCAAATTCTAAACTAAACTCACCAAAAGGTACAAATAGTTTTCGTCGTCTATTGAAGGCAGGGCTTACTTGTTTATTGGATCTTTCTAGAATATGAGCAGTGAATAAGATTAATATAGCGCGTTCTTTCTTCCATACTTGTTGAGTTTGCAAGAACTGAACCGCCAATAAATTATTAAGCGCGGTATTGGATGCTATAATCTCAATTAGATTAGGATCAATTGCTTCCACTAATGTTTGATAAGCTTTTAGTTTTTTTAATCTAAATGCATAAATCTCATTACGTTTGCGTTCTACATCTTTTTCATGTGAGTCTAACTCCTTCTTGTTCATTCTTTCCTGTAGCAAGAGCACACATAAATCTAAAGGAATCAGTGCAATGCGGACTGCCTTGTTGAAGCTCTGTTTTATTTTACGAAACATCATGCACTTAAGATAGAAGTTGTTTAAGAATTATCTTCACAGGGATTTCTGACCAAAAACAAAAGGGACCGTCTAAAAAGGAGAGCTCTAAGATAAAGTCTGAGAATATTATTTAGCGCAGACCTTTAGTTTCACTGAGCCCTTCAGAGTTAGCCCTGCACCAATAAAAAAATGAAACTCAAAATTTAATTTGGTTTCATTTTTCGAATTGTACCTTTTTAAACAGCTCCTTTTCAGCAAGTAGCGAAGCTATTGGTAATCTATATTACTTAGCCAAAAGCTCAGCCTCTTCTTTCATTTCTTCCAAGGCAGCATTCTTCACTGCAATAGCTACTTTATAAGCCACTTCTTGGTTCAATGCAGGAGGAATAATCATATCTGCTGTAGGCTGCATGATACACTCTGAAATTGCGATAGCTGCTGCTAGCTTCATTTTAGGTGTAATACGTTTTGCCCTAGCATCCAAAGCACCCCTAAAAATCCCAGGGAAGCCTAACACATTATTGACTTGGTTTGGTAAATCACTACGTCCTGTTCCTACAATAGCTGCACCGCCTGCATAAGCTGCATCTGGCATAATCTCAGGCGTTGGGTTGGCTAAAGCAAAGATAATGGAGTCTTTTGCCATTGTTTTGATATCCTCTGTGGTTAGTAAGTTTCCTTGACTCACTCCAATGAATACATCTGCTCCCTTGATGGCATCTTGTAAATTTCCTTGCTTATTGTTCGGATTGGTAAACACTAAGGTTTTCTTCTTAGCACTGTTTAAATTTGTACGATCTCTGTGAATGATTCCTTTACTATCACATAGTACCATTTCTCTGACCGGGATACATGCTTCCACATCACCATGGTCTACACAGCGTAGTAGCTTGGCAATTGCAATTCCTGCGGCTCCTGCACCATTGATCACTACTGATAAATCCTCTAAACGTTTTCCAACAACCTTACAAGCATTAATTAAAGCTCCTAGAACTACAATAGCTGTCCCGTGCTGATCATCATGAAAAACAGGGATACCTAAGTCCTGTAAACGCTCCTCTACTTCAAAGGAACGAGGAGCTGCAATATCTTCTAAATTTACTCCACCAAAAACAGGTGCAATACGACGTACTGTTTCTACAATTTCGTCTGTATCTTGAGTGTCTAAACAAATTGGGAAAGCATTGATACGTCCAAATTGACGGAATAACATCGCCTTTCCTTCCATTACAGGAATAGAAGCCTCAGCTCCAATATTTCCCAAACCTAAAACAGCAGAACCATCACTCACAATCGCTACTGAGTTGCTCTTTAGTGTGTATTCCCAAACACTGTCTGGATTCTCGGCAATTGCCATACATGGAGCAGCTACACCTGGAGAATAAACAAGGGATAAGTGCTCTTGTGTACGTACATCCATTTTGTTACGGATGCCGATCTTTCCTTTGAGATAACTGTGTAACTTAAGGGAATCTTCTTTAAAATCCATAGTTAATTAACTTAAAAAAAATGAATAAAGAAAAGTTTAAAATCGCTTTTATCTAAGAAGTTATTTAAGAACATGTTTAAAAGTAGTCCCTCCTGCTCCTTTGCTCCACTGAAGCAATCTAGCTCGGAGGATTTTAATGCAGTACACTCAAAGAGCTCAGCAAAGTTAAGCACGAAGCTAAAATACTATTTGTGTTTGCTTCGCAAAGCCCTTGGAGGTTAAACACAAATTAATTATGTCCACCTACTTACTTATTTATTCTTAAATAACTCCAATCTATATTATTTGTATAATTTTGAAGTCTCTTAGAAATTATTTCTACATTAGTTTTTAGAAGTAATTGATTGTAAACACAGCAAACAAAACTGATTACCAATCAACAACAAAATATTTTTTAAATTTTTAATACTGAAAATTTAAAAAGAAATGGACTATTGTAGTTAATATACTCTGTTATATTATGATGCAAAGGTAGATATAAATCGTTCCTTTTCTAATTTTATTTGAGAAGTTGTGTGAAAATTATCATTCTTTGTTAAGCTTGGGCTCTAAAGAGCTTATCAACATTACCAAAAAATGCTCTGCAAAATAGGTAATAAGTAAGGGGACAAAAGTAATCGTAGAATAGATTTAGAATGATTTTAGTCAGATTCAATGAGCAGAACATAGCTGTAACGGGAATCGGCTAAAGATAACTACGAGAACATTTGGACTATTACTTGAATTGAATCTATGAATATTATCAACTAAGGCTAGTTTCTGACACCTTCTGATTAAACACTCTGATTATGCGCAAGTTATTTTTCATTTTACTACTTTTTGTGAGTATTATCGCAGCAGTAATTATCACATTCAATGTCTTCATGTTAGTATCTAAGCAAACAGAAGTAGCGCCTATTAACCCTAAAATTATAGATGAAAATGCATTGAGCCAACGTCTTGTGGAAATTATTCGAATCCCAACTACCTCTGCTTCCACTCCGAAAGACTTCAATAAATTATGGAGAACTATCCTAAAGAATTACCCAAAACTGCATAACCATAAAGATATTACTAGACAAATTGTTCAAGGCTCCACGTTATTATATAAATGGCAGGGAAGTAATCTTGCTGCAAAACCTATCTTGATTGTCGCTAATTTTGATGCTCCAGAGCCTAAATTAACAGAAATCCCTCAATGGACCTATAACCCATTTGTAGGTAAAATAGAGGATGGTAAAATTTGGGGAGCAGGTAGTTTGTCAGGGAAGAGTAATGCTCTAGCTTGGTTTGAAAATATAGAACAATTAGTAAAGGATGAATTTCAACCCAAACACACTATCTATCTAGTTTTTACACATGATCACTATCAAGAAAAAGGAATAAAAGATGCTCAAATTGCAGCGCATATCTTTAGAGAACAACAAATAGATTTTGAGCTAATTTTAGGTAGTAATAATGGTTTGGTAGAGCAAGGTCTACTTAATACAAACCGCCCCGTAGGGATGATTGGGCTCAGTGTTTATAATCCTATTCGCTATACCTTGCAAGCCAAAAGCCAAACAGTTCTAGCCAAGGCTTTGGAAATCTTAAAAAATGGGAAACCAAATAATTCTCAAAAAGACAATGCTCTGCAAACAACATATGCTTATCTTATACCAGAATTGTCCTTTGGTCAGAAAGCTATTTTTGCTAATACTTGGATGCCTGGTTTTGGATCTAATGCCCAAAATGCCATTGAGAGTGATCCTGTTTTATCTAATTTTGTCACTAAACTTACCATAGATTCTATCCAAAAACATACTACTACTAAGTTTACAAGTGAGGTCAGAGTTCAGCTTGCGCCTAATCAGAGTGCAACAGAAATCCTAAAATGGATCGAGCAAGAAATTAAGGACACAGAAGTACAAATTACAGAACAAAAACTCCATTATAAACAAATGAATATTGCACCTGTCCAAAGTAAGTACTATTCATTATTAGAAACTTGTTCTAAACAAATTTACCATGATTTGCTCAGTATCCCCGTGGTAGGTCTACATCGTTCAGATGCATACTTTTTTCAGGATTTATCAGCACACACTTATTATTTTTCACCATTGCCTTACAGTGATTCCTTTATGGACGAACATATTTCTATTCAGAGTTATGTTCAACTTATTCATTGTTACAAACAATGGTTGAAAAACTTTCATTAGGTTTTAAGACGAGGGGGTTAATTGTGGGATAAATAGTCTGTTCAAATTGGATATGCCCTATTCTATTTCCCATACATTCCTTTGCTTTCTATTCCCTCTCTTACCTTGTCTGTAACCCAGTATTGTATTGACTTTCCTTCTTGAATGAGTCTTCGAATCAAGGAAGAAGAAATCGCCATTAAAGGAGCATCAAATAATGCTACACTAGGATGTTCAGCTAATGTTCCCAAGTCATAGTTTGGGCGTTTGTACACATAAACTCCATAGTGTGCTAAAATCTGTTCATAATTCTTCCATTTATGTAAGGTTTTTAAATTATCTCCTCCCATAATTAGCCTAAATGTGTGCTCAGAGTATTTTTCCTTTAGATATGTTAGGGTATCTATGGTATAAGATGGTTTAGGTAAGTCAAACTCTATATCTGATGCCCTTAGTCTAGGATGTTCCTCAACAGCCATTTCAACTAAATCTAAACGATCATAATCTGCAGCTAGTGTCGCACGTTTTTTGTGAGGATTGTGTGGTGTTACCACCAACCAAACTTCATCTAAATCAGTAGATTCTACCATGTAGTTGGCAATAATTAAGTGTCCTACATGAATGGGGTTAAATGAGCCAAAAAATAAACCTATCTTCATTTTTGATGTTTCTTATCAATGATTAGTTATAATCAGGAAAAAGACTTGCTACTAAAAATAGAATAATCTACTATCCAAGTCTATTCTTGATCATGACTATTGAATAAACAAAAATAGTATTTTTTCAAACACCTATCCTATATATTATGCGAATATCTGTTTTCCGTAAAGCACACTTTAATGCTGCACACCGCTTACATAATCCCAAATGGTCTGATCATAAAAATGCAGAGGTGTTTGGCTTATGTAACAATGAATACTACCATGGTCATAATTATGAACTAGAAGTGAAAGTGAGTGGAGAGGTAGATCCTGAAACAGGTTATCTAATTGATTTGAAGGTTTTGAGTGATCTGATCAAAAAAGAAGTAGAACAAAAGTTTGATCACAAAAATCTGAACCTACAAGTAGAAGAATTTAAGGAGATTAATCCTACCGCAGAGAATATCTGCTGGGTGATTTGGAAAACCCTACGCACACATCTACCTGAAAAGTTCGACCTAGCTGTGCGTTTGTATGAGACTCCTCGCAATTATGTAGAATACGAAGGCCTGTAAAACTCCAAAAACCTCGTAGGTTTCTAAAACCTACGAGGTTTTTGGAGAAAAAAGAAATACCTTTTATAGCTCTACGACCAAGGTCTCTTTTGGCTTACGTACCTTTGCAGCGTGTTGTAAGCCATCTTCTTCACTACGATAGCCAATTGTAACGACTACGGCAGCACTGAGGTTGCGTTCCGCTAGCCCTAAAATTTCATTATATTGAGCAGCCTCAAAACCTTCCATAGGACAAGTATCTACTTGTGCATCAGCCGCTGCCACCAAAAGGTGTCCCATTGCAATATAAGCTTGTTTAGCAGACCATTGTGCCAAAACCTCTTTAGGCGATTGTAATAGGCCCTTCATCATGCCTTCAAAACCAGCTAGAACTTCTCTATCTACACCTCTAGTTGCCATGATCAATTTTACATATTCAGTAATATGCTCTTCTTTAAATTCAGCATATGGGCAAAATACAAACATATCTGAGGCATCTGTAATCTGAGACTGATTCCAAGAAGCTCCTCTTAATTTTGCTCTCAGATCTGCATCTTTTATATGTAATATCTGAAAAGGTTGTAGCCCATAAGAAGTAGCCGCTAAACGTACAGCTTCTAATAATTGATCTACAGTTGCTGGATCTACTTTCTTATTAGCATCGAATTTTTTGATTGCATAACGCCAATTTAAGGCATCTAATAAGTTTGACATTATTTTTATTTTTCAACAATCTATTCCTTGGCTATCAGAACATTAAGAACAGATTGATTTTGGGATGAATAAAATTTTAAAGGGCTTGTCTCCCTTTATTTGATGATCTAGGAACATAAAGGTTACAGATCTTGTTCACAAGATAGTAAAATAATCCATGTATATACAATAAATGTTACTACTTATTATTTCTTTTCTTAAAAAAGAATAAGGTTTTGATAATCGATAAATCCTTAAAGCAATTAGAGCATATTTGAACATTTTTTTTGTAAATTTACAAGTGACTGTACATTTACTTCTACAATGAAGTCCTTAAGTCAGAATCTATTCTAAAAATCAGTGATATTTATATACGTTTATGGGAAAAGTTATAGCCATTGCTAATCAAAAAGGAGGTGTAGGAAAAACTACTACAGCAATCAACCTATCTGCTAGTTTAGCTATTCTAGAATACAGGGTCTTAGTCATTGATGCAGACCCTCAGGCTAATGCTACCTCAGGTTTAGGTATCCCAACTAATAGCGTTAAAGAAAGTCTTTACGATTGTTTAGTCAATGATTTAGATCCACAAAAAGCAATTTTAGAAACTGCTACTCCAGGTCTAAAAATCATTCCCTCTCATATCAATTTAGTTGGTGCAGAGATAGAGTTAATCAATCGTTGGCAACGAGAATTTATTCTCCGTAATATCATTAATCAGCTAAAGGATCAATATGATTTTATCATTATTGATTGTCTACCATCCTTGGGTTTAGTCACCGTAAATGCCCTAACCGCTGCTGATTCAGTGGTTATTCCTGTACAATGTGAATACTTTGCTCTGGAAGGTTTGGGCAAGCTTATGAATACAATTCGTTTGGTAAAAACCCAGCTTAATCAAGATTTAGATATCGAAGGTATTTTACTATCTATGTATGATACTCGTTTGAGATTAGCCAAGGAAGTAGTAGCTGAAGCTCGTAAGTTCTTTGGAGAACGTGTTTTCCAAACGATCATTCATCGTAATTCTAGAATTGCAGAAGCTCCAGGTGAAGGGAAACCCGTTGCCATGTACGATGCTGCATCAAAGGGAGCCATCAATTTTTTAAACCTTGCTGAAGAGATTCTAACAAAGAATAAGATGAAGAAAAAACGTAAGAAAAATCCCACAAAAAAAACAAATACAAAAAAGAAATAAGGTAGTTATTCATTCTTTTGAATAACGAATCTGTTTGCTCTGTGTTAGCCAATGAAGAAAATTATATATATAGATATGGATGGAGTTTTATGTGATTATAAAACAGCTTATCGACAATCACATAAGGCTAATCCTGAACTAAAATATCCACAAAGCCAAGAGGGCTTTTTCCTAAATTTAGCGCCACTCCCAAAAGCTATAGAAGCTATTGAGTTTCTGGATGCTCAGCGAATCTTTGACGTCTACATCTTGACAGCACCTTCTCTCCGTAACCCACTATGTTATACTGAAAAAAGGCTATGGATAGAAAAATATTTAGGTATGGGTATTGTTAGAAAATTAATTATATCTCCAAATAAGGGACTCAACAAAGGGGATTATTTGATTGATGACCACATCAATGGTAGTGGACAAGAGCATTTTGAAGGGCAAGTTTTGCATTTTGGATACGATAATTTTACCAACTGGGAGCAAGTGCTTGATTTTTTTAAGCAAAAATATGAATTAATCTAGTTGACAACTAGAGAGATTACAGAGCACTTTGTGGGTTAGCTGCGCTGAGCCTTTGAGGGTTGAATACAAATTAATTATGTCCACCTACTTACCTACATCCTTTCAATATATTCGACCTTAATATAAAATACTAGAGCTGCATTTGGAGGAATGATACCTTCTACTCCAATTTCACCATAAGCTAAAGGTGCTGGCATGAAAAATAAACCGCTAGCCCCTTCGCGTAACAGCGGTAGAGCTTCTAACCATCCTGGAATTACAGCATTTTTCCCCCAACTCACCTGCATTGCTTGATCTTTTAGATAAGAATCTTGAATCATATCACCATTCATTAAATATCCCATATAATTCACATGTATGATATCCTCTTTGGTTGGCAAATCTCCCTTTCCCTCCTCTTGGATAAGATACTGTACACCTTTTGGAGTTTTAGACAACTGATCCTTCAACTGACCTTTTTTGAAGAATTGAATCAATTGAATATTGGATTGGCGAATTGAATCAATGTAAGCTAATTCTCTAGCTTTTTGAGCTGCTAATTCTTGGGAAGTTATGATACTTCTATTCTTATAAGTGCAAGTAACCCAGTCATTTTCTCCAAACTCTTCGTAGAATACTCCTAAGTACTCTTGTCCCATCACTTCAGGTTTGATAATAACAGATAAACTATCTCCCTCTCCCATTAATCGTAATGCCTTTGTAAAGAAATTATCATACTCTTCGGCAGGAATTGGCACTCTGAAAACACTTCCTGTTTCATAGGATGAGTTAAGAATTTCGTTTCCTCTTTGTAAGGTATAATCTATTTCCAAAAGATCACCACTAGAGGGTTTAGGTTTATTAGGATTATCTGTTTCTAGGCTATACCAAAACTCTTTTTTACCATATACCTCCATTCCCTTGATAGCCTTACGAAAAGCAGGATTTCCACAAGCTGAACACAAGAGAATCCAAGCTAAAACTGTCCCATTTATCACTCTATGAAATGTGATACTATTCATAATATTACAAATTATTGGTGCGGTTGTGATTGTATGGCCACAACCTCCAAGGCTAAGACTAAAGGCGTGTTGGGCTTTATTCGCGCATTACCATCTCCGTAAGCTAAATCCGCAGGGATAAAAAACTGTGCTTTAGCTCCTTTTTTGAGTACTGATAAGGCCAAATCCCAAGCGGGGATCAATTCATTATTTCCTACAGTTACTAAAAAACGATTTGCACTTACATACATATCATCCAAGACCATAAAACTAGCCCCCTCATCCTTTGCCAATAAAATAAAGTAGACATATACCTCATCACCTTCTTGAATCGAAGCTCCTTCTCCTTCTTGCTCAATTATATAATCTATACCACCTGTACTCTGTACAGCTTTCAATTCTCTAGACCAATAAGACAAGGCATTTTGTTTGAGTTTAGTCAATACACTACCTGCTTCTGATCTTATTCGATCGCGTTCCTTATACATATCTTCTATTGACAAAAACCCTTTACTAGAAGCATAATTCTGCTCACGTTCTAGAGCCAATACTTCTTGGTTTTTCACTCGATGTACTCTATATTCTACAATAATAGTACTTTGAACATCCTGAAGTTCACTTGGCAATATATCGACTAGGCTAGCTGCATCTTTGGACAAAATTCGCATACACAAGCTATCTCCTTCTCTCATTAATAACAAAGGTTCTATGAACTCATTTCGATTATCCTTAGCTGGGATTTCTAATATCGTAGACGCAGTATCTAGGTTTGCTAAACGAATTTCTTTTCCCTCAGCTTCTACTTTTACCGAATAATCAAATTCTACCTCATCCCCAAAAGCAATCTTATCAGTATTTAACTGGTCATCAGCAATAAGCCTATACTCAAAAGCCTGTCCCTCTAGCTTTTTCCATGGTTGACCATCACCTGTACAAGACCAACAAATAAAGACTAGGAATAATATAGACAGATAATACATCATTGGAAACTCATTTCTAGAATTAAGGAATTGATTTTGACTCATTACCACATCTAAGCCTGCAATTGCTCTTTGTAATCTGTATATAGTATATTTTTTAATTTGGTAACCGTTTCTTTCAACCCTTCTTTTCGTACAGATGCCCCTGAAGCATTCTTATGTCCACCACCCCCAAAATATTTAGTACAGATTTCTTGAACTGAAAAGTCTCCTTTAGATCGCATAGATACCTTTACAACATCCTTACGTTCAACAATGAATGCAGAAACTTTGATTTTTCTTATTTTTAGTATAAAATTCACAATGCCCTCTGTATCTCCACGTTTGATATTGAATCGTTTATAATCTTCTTTGGTAAGTATAATTATACCTGTATTAATATCTTCCAAGATCTCAATACAATCTGTGATACTGTAAGCTAATAAGTTGAAACGCTTGATAGAATAAGAATTGAAGACCAAATCATTCAATCTATTATTATCCACTCCACCTTCCATGAGATGTGCCACCATTCTAAAAAACTTGGGAGAGGTTCCATATCTAAATCCGCCTGTATCGGTTAACAAACCGACAAAAATAGCTTCCATAGAAGCTAAAGTCATTTCCTCATGTCCCCCCAACATTCCAATAAAGTCATAAACCAACTCACAAGCTGAGCTTGCTGAAGTTTCGGATAACATTGCTTGTACAAATGAAGTATCTGGATATAGGTGATGATCAATCATAATTTTGTAAGCTGAGCTTGCTACTAAGTCATCCGCCATTTCTTCTACACGTGAAGGTTGGTTGTAATCTAAGACAAAAAGTACTTCTGCTTCGCTTAATAAACGCTGCGAAAAACTGCGTGTGTCGTAGTACACCCAAATTCGATCAAAACCTTCTAACCAATTATAATAACGTGGCATTTCGGTAGGCATAATTACAGTAACTGAATGCCCCTGTTTTGCTAGATAGTGGTACAAACCAAGTGCTGAACCAATAGCATCTCCGTCAGGATTAGCATGTGCTGTAATCACAATCTTCTTTGGTTTACTTAGTAGAGTCTTAACCTGTTCTAAATTTTGCATGGGTAAATTCATTTGATGATGAGCGTATTATCTAATTGAAATACAAAAATACACTTATTTTTAGCTATAGAGCTAAATTTAAATAAATTGATTAATCTAAAAAAGCCATTTTTTGGAAGTATAGTTATCTAGTAATCACGGACAGAGCTGAGCCCCTAGCTCTATAAGCAAAAAAATGAACCCAAAGTAAACCTTTGGATTCATTTTATAAGCGAATTGATTTATCTAATAGTAAATCTAACTCTATGCTATCGTATCTAGGATATTACTCCTATTATTATACTTTCTTAGCAGAACCAAATACACCTGAGATATATTCGCGGTTCATACGTGCAATATTGGCAATAGAAATCTCTTTTGGACATTCTGCTTCACAGGCTCCAACATTAGAACAAGCCCCAAAGCCCTCTTCATCCATGCGAGATACCATCTTCAAGGCACGCGCTCTACGTTCTACCTGTCCCTGAGGTAATAAAGCTAAGTGAGAAACTTTAGCTGAAGTAAATAACATTGCCGACGCATTTGGACAAGAAGCCACACAAGCCCCACAACCAATACATGCAGCAGCGTCAAATGCTTCACGGGCAGTATCTTTCTCAATCTGTATAGCGTTACCATCAGGTGTACCTCCAGTATTGACAGAAACATATCCCCCTGCTTGAATGATCCGATCAAAAGAACTACGGTCAACAACTAAGTCCTTGATTACAGGAAATGCTTTAGCACGGAAAGGTTCAATATAGATTGTTTCTCCATCTTCAAAATGACGCATGTGCAACTGACAGGTGGTAGTTCCCTGCATTGGTCCATGTGGACGACCATTGATGACTAAGCTACAAGCTCCACAGATTCCTTCTCTACAGTCATGGGAAAAAGAAACAGGTTCTTTCTTCTCACTGATTAGCTGCTCGTTTAAGACATCTAACATTTCCAAAAAGGACATATGTGTATTGATCTCTACTTGATAATCCTCCAATCGACCAGGATCTGACTCAGTTTGACGCCAAACCTTTAGTGTTAATTTTATTGTTTCGCTACTCATAATTTACAAACTTTTTTAGAACATCTAGTAGTGACAATTACTTGTAACTACGAGTTTTAAGCTCTACATTTTCGAAAACAAGTTCCTCTTTGTGCAAGATGGGATCATCTTCCAAACCATTAAATTCCCAAGCGGCAACATAAGTATAATCTTTATCATTACGCTGCGCTTCTCCTTCCTCTGTAGCATATTCCTCACGGAAATGTCCACCACATGATTCATGACGATCCAAGGCATCGATAATCATTAGTTCAGCTAATTCAAAGAAATCAGCTACGCGAAGTGCTTTCTCTAATTCAGGATTATACTCCTCTCCATCAGAATCCGTATGAGGAACATAAACATTTGACCAAAATTCTTTGCGTAGTTTTCTTACTTTATCCCGTGCGATTTTTAAGCCTTCTCCGTTTCGAGACATCCCACAGTATTCCCACATGATTTTCACACCTAACTCTCTGTGGAAGGATTCAACAGAACGACTTCCTTGCACATTTAGTAATCGCTTGATACGATCACGAACATCATTCTCAATTTCAAAAAACTCAGGTAAATCAGGACTGATTTTCGGAGTTCTAATTTCATTAGCCAAGAATGTTCCAATAGTATAAGGGATAACAAAATAACCATCGGCTAAACCTTGCATCAAGGCTGAAGCCCCCAAACGGTTGGCACCATGATCAGAGAAGTTTGCTTCACCTAATGCAAAAAGTCCAGGTACGGTAGTTTCTAGATTATAATCGACCCAAATACCTCCCATAGTATAGTGTACAGCAGGGAAAATACGCATTGGTGTCTTGTAAGGATTCTCACCTGTGATCTTTTCATACATCTCAAACAAGTTTCCATACTTAGCAGAAACTACGGCTGTTCCCCATTCCTTCACTTTTTCGATAGAAGCATTTGGTTCATTCTTAGAAACTGCCTCTGAATGACCATAACGCTCAATAGCAGATGCAAAATCTAAATATACCGCTAGTCCTGTAGATCCAACCCCCCTATTCTCATCACAAACATATTTTGCAGCTCTAGAAGCTACATCACGAGGTACTAAGTTTCCAAAAGCAGGATAAATACGTTCCAAATAATAGTCTCTGCGTTCCTCAGGTAATTCTTCTGGTTTGATTTCCCCAGCTCTGATTGCCTCTACATCAACATGACTTTTGGGTACCCAAACACGGCCATCATTACGCAAGGACTCAGACATTAAGGTTAGTTTAGACTGATAGTCTCCAGATACAGGAATACAAGTTGGGTGAATCTGACAATAACACGGATTAGCAAAATAAGCTCCTCTTCGGTGTGCTGTCCATGCCGCAGTTACATTAGATCCCATAGCATTGGTAGACAAATAATAGACATTACCATATCCACCTGTAGCTAAAACTACTGAGTGAGCAGCAAAACGTTCAAGCTTTCCACTAATAAGATTACGAGCAATGATTCCACGTGCTTTTCCCTCTACTTTTACCAAGTCCAACATCTCATGACGGTTGTACATCTTCACACTCCCCAAGGAGATTTGTCTAGACAATGCACTGTAGGCTCCCAATAAGAGCTGTTGGCCAGTCTGACCACGTGCGTAAAATGTTCTGGATACTTGGACCCCACCAAAGGAACGATTGGCCAAGTTTCCTCCATACTCACGTGCGAAAGGAACGCCTTGAGCTACACACTGATCGATGATATCTCTAGATACCTCCGCTAAACGATGTACATTACCTTCTCTAGAGCGATAATCTCCTCCTTTGATTGTATCATAGAACAGGCGATATACACTATCACCATCATTTTGATAATTTTTGGCTGCATTGATTCCACCCTGAGCAGCAATACTGTGCGCACGTCTTGGGCTGTCGTGGAAGCAAAATGCTTTCACTTGGTAACCCAATTCACCAAGTGTTGCGGCAGCAGACGCACCTGCTAGCCCGGTACCTACCACAATAACTTCAATGTTACGTTTATTATTAGGCGCCACTAGTGGCATTTCGCTACGATATTTTGTCCATTTTTCAGATAATGGACCCTCTGGTACTTTATTATCTAATTTACTCATATATGGTAGATTTTATAAAATTCGAGAAATAAGAGCTTATTTAGAAGCGATGAACATGATAATTGGCATGCTCGCGAATCCTAAAGGGATAGCTACCGAATAAAATGTCCCCAATCCTTTGATAAGTGGGGTATAACGTTTGTGATTTAGTCCCAAAGTCTGAAAAGCACTCTGAAAACCGTGCATTAAGTGCATAGATAATACAGCTACTGAAATTACATAAACAATAACTACCCAAGCTTCTTGAAATGCAGCGTTAACTAATCCATATAAATTTTTGTATCCATTGCCATCAAGAGCCTGTACTCCCGGCAAAATCTCTCCCTCCCAGGTTGAGAAATGCATCACTCCCCAAAACTGAGCCATGTGTAAACCAATAAAAGCTAGTATGATAGTTCCTAATAATGCCATATTTCTAGCTGCTTGTCTAGCTGGTGTAGGACTAACCTCCTTACCATAATAGCGCTTTCCTTGAGGTGTTTTACTAGCAGCAGATCTATTGGTAACTGCAATTAATATTCCTTGAAATGCATGCAATAATATAAATGCATATGTTACATAAGATACAGCCTTGATCAAAGGATTATGTGTCATTATATACGCATATTCGTTAAACGCTTTTCCTTGATCAGCAGCATCTACAAAAGGAACTAATAATTGTAAGTTTCCGATCATGTGTACCACCAAAAATAGGCATAAAAATAAGCCTGTTAAGGACATAACGATTTTCTTACCTATTGAAGATGTTAAGAATTTAAAAATCCAATTCATTGCCTCTGTTTAGTTTTGTAATTTTTAATTTGGTTTTCGAGTTTACTCGCGTGTAATTTACCCAATTTTGTTTGTTAATATTACAATCCTAACAAATTTATTTATTTAACTAGAGATCCCCAATTATAGTTGAATTTTAGTGGTTGGCTAGACATTATTTAGAATAAGTCTATTTTAATCAACCTCCAATAGACCACTTTCTGGGCAATCATTGACCTATTGTAGTAGTTAAAAAACAGCTTTATTTTTTGATCACTACAATTTGTAACAACTATTTTAATTTTCTTGTTTAAAAATTATTGTTTAAAAT
>JAKVCT010000599.1 GCA_022448995.1 Saprospiraceae bacterium | reverse complement strand
ACTCGCGGAGTAGTTGTTTGGGGTGTTATCAAAAAGGTAGCTTTCAAGTTATAAGTCTCAAATAATTGCTTGTATTTCAACTCATATTCTATCAAAGGCAAATCAGGTAAGATTAATCCATCTATCCCAACCTTTGAACACTGTTCAAAAAAGCGTTCTTCTCCGTATTGTAGAACTTGATTAAAATACCCCATCAAGACTACAGGTAACTGAATCGTAGACCGCATTGTTGCAAGCTGTTCAAACAAAATATCTAGTGTCATTCCATTTTTCAAGGCAAGTTGACTTGTTTGTTGAATAGTTGCTCCATCCGCCAAGGGGTCAGAATAAGGCATTCCTATTTCCACCATATCTACCCCTAATTCCTCTAATCTTTTGAGTATAACTAAGGTGTCATTTAAATTGGGGTAACCTGCTGTAAAATATATATTGAGAATATCTCTCTTTTTTCTTTCGAATAAATTTGTTAGGCGATTCATATTATTATATTAAACTATAGTTTATAACTTAAAATTTGATCTAAATCCTTATCTCCTCTTCCTGATAGATTCACGACTACAACCTGATGTGGTTTCAAATCCAAGTATTTCAATGCAGCTAAAGCATGTGCGGTTTCTAAAGCAGGGATAATCCCTTCTAATCTAGACAATTGATGCACAGCCCCTATGGCCTCCTCATCTCGAACATGTACAGCCTTTGCTCGTCCAGTTTCGATCAAATGTGCATGCAAAGGTCCAATCCCTGGATAATCTAAGCCTGCAGAAATGGAATGAGGTTCTATAATTTGACCATCTTTCGTTTGCATCAACAATGTTTTGCTTCCATGAATAATCCCCTTAGTTCCTAAAACGCTTGTTGCGGCAGAAGCTCCCGAGTTGATTCCTCTACCTGCAGCCTCCACAGCTACTAATTTCACCTTAGAATTTTCCAAGTAATGATAAAAAGCACCTGCAGCGTTACTTCCCCCACCTACACAGGCCACTATAACATCTGGATAATTCCGACAAATTTTACTAAGTAACTGAGCTTGTATTTCTTGACTAATCACAGACTGAAAACGAGCCACCATATCAGGATAAGGATGAGGTCCTACAACTGACCCAATGATATAATGTGTTTGTTGAGGATGATTAATCCAATCGCGAATTGCTTCATTGGTAGCATCCTTCAAGGTCTGACTCCCAGAATAAACAGGCTCTACTCTTGCTCCCAAAAGCTTCATTCTAGCTACATTGGGAGCTTGACGTTCCACATCTTTTGCCCCCATATAGATGATACATTCCAAGCCTGCTAAAGCACAAACTGTTGCAGTAGCTACACCATGTTGCCCTGCACCTGTTTCGGCAATAATTCTAGTTTTGCCCAAGCGCTTTGCCAATAGGATTTGCCCAATCGTATTATTAATCTTGTGCGCTCCTGTATGACACAGATCTTCTCTTTTGAGATAAATATTCGTCTGAAAATAGGAAGATAAGCGTTCTGCAAAGTACAGTGGTGTTGGCCTACCTACATAATCCTTTAGTAATGCGTTATAATCTTGCTCGAAACCTGGCTCTGCCATAATATGTAGATATTGCTTGCGCAACTGTTCTACATTTTCATATAATAATTCTGGGATATAACTTCCTCCAAACTCTCCATAAAACCCTAATTTATTTACTTGATAATTTATTTGTTCTGCAATCATGATATTTATTTTTTGAGAGGGAGGGCTACTCCCCTTGGACTATAAATTTGTTAAAAAATTATACGGGTAAGTAGGTGGACATAATTAGTTATAGAATAAGTAAATTTCTTTTAGAATTTGGACAAATCACATGAAAAAATGTCCTGTCAAAC
>JAKVCT010000598.1 GCA_022448995.1 Saprospiraceae bacterium | reverse complement strand
CAAAACGATTAGCCGAAGATTCAGACAAAAAGAGATTAACAACAGAAAACCATCAATAATTCAAATCATTAAAACTAAATCATGAAAAAATTAGTAGTAGCATCTATCCTTTGTGTATCCTTATTAAGTTGTAAAAAAGACGCCAATTTCGTTTATAAATATGCAGACAAACCCCTTGCGCTAACCTGTAAAACAAGTAATGATAAATTGTATAACGAAGCATATTATACTTTTGAAAATGCTGTAGTTACTCATGCTCAAAATACCAATAGAAATCCAAATAGAGCGATTACTTCAGATCAGGCAATGCGTAATTTTGTGACCCGATCTAGAGGAGCTATTAATATTAATGAATATGTAACCGAAGAAAGTGTAGCGGTTTTCAAAGCTTTGCAAGATCAAGGCTTATGGAATGGTGATAAATTAAAAAGTCAATCTGATGTTATCAGTTGTATTGGTAAAAGTATATCGAATAATGATTTAAAGACTTCTTTTAATGCCTTGCTAACAGTTGAAGAAAATTTAGATCCTAAATTACTTGTTTCGGCTATTGCTAGTAGTAACAACAGAAGTCAATATAAAGACAAAGCGCTTATGACCTATATTGCTTTAGATGCCTATTTTGGAAAATTTATTGGAAAAGATTTTTCAGCTATTGAATACTTAAAACCCAATAATAGCGCAAACAACACTCAGGCAAAACCAGATCCGCATGCCGGTCATAATCATGGCCCAAACGACGGACACAAACATTAAGAAATCAAACACATCTCAAGTACTAATTTAGATGGAGTTGGAACTTTGAACACAAAAGAATGAAAAGAAAAGATTTTCAACATATTACGCTTAAAACAGCCGCTAGCAAAAGTAGTAAAGCTGTTAATGAGTACGCTACAGCAGAAGATATTAAGGTTAAATCTAATTATTGTAAAGAAGATATTTCCGATTTAAAACACTTAAATTTTGTTGCAGGTTTAGCTCCCAATCTTCGCGGACCTTATTCTACTATGTACGTTAGAAGACCATGGACTATCAGGCAATATGCTGGTTTTTCTACTGCAGAAGAATCTAATGCTTTTTACAGACGTAACCTTGCTGCTGGACAAAAAGGACTATCTGTTGCCTTTGATTTAGCAACGCATAGAGGTTACGATTCAGACCACGAACGTGTAGTAGGAGATGTAGGTAAAGCAGGCGTAGCTATTGACTCTGTTGAGGATATGAAAATACTTTTCGATCAGATTCCGCTAGATAAAATGTCGGTTTCAATGACTATGAATGGCGCTGTGCTTCCTATTATGGCCTTTTACATTGTAGCTGCAGAGGAACAAGGCGTAGCTAAAAACTTGTTAGCAGGTACTATTCAAAACGATATCCTTAAAGAGTTTATGGTGAGAAATACCTATATCTACCCTCCAACTCCATCGATGAAAATCATCTCAGATATTTTTGAATATACTTCGGCAAATATGCCTAAATTTAATTCGATTAGCATCTCTGGCTACCATATGCAAGAAGCTGGTGCTACTTGCGATATTGAGCTAGCCTATACGTTAGCAGACGGATTAGAGTATATTCGTAAAGGATTAGCTGCAGGAATGGATATTGATAGTTTTGCTCCTCGCCTATCTTTCTTTTGGGCAATTGGAATGAACCATTTTATGGAAATTGCCAAAATGCGCGCTGGGAGGATGCTTTGGGCGAAATTGGTCAAGAAATTTGACCCTCAAAATGTCAAATCCTTGATGTTGAGAACGCATTGCCAAACTTCAGGCTGGTCCTTGACAGAGCAAGACCCTTTTAATAATGTGGCTCGCACCTGTATTGAAGGTATGGCAGCAGTTTTGGGTG
>JAKVCT010000597.1 GCA_022448995.1 Saprospiraceae bacterium | reverse complement strand
TCGTAAGATAATCTCACAGGACAGCTTATCTGGTTCTTTCTTCGGACTTATAGAGGATAAAGATGACGCCGAGGTGATGGTGGTTTATAGTGCATCTGACTCACTTGTATTTAAAAATGTAGTAACAGGACAAGATTTTAAGATTGCTGGTGTTTTTGAAGAAGAACTAATGCCTCAGTACTATAACATATCGGGGCACAAGCAGTATGTTCTAAACTTAAAGGATCAAGGTAAGTCGATTATATATAACGGGGAGGACGAACAAAACATAGGAGTGACCATAGGTAGTACTCAAGAAATTTCGATGTTATATTCTTCGCTAAAGAATATTTACAGAGTTTATTTAGTGAATGAAAATAAGCTCCAGCTAGTAGAGTTTTAGATAGACTGGATAATGGTCACTGAATCCATTGTTGTAGTAAGAACCTTTGTAGGTCCTGTTAGGGACAAAATCTCCTTCTTTGTTTTCTGATCCTAGAAAAGGTAAGTTCATGACTTCATAGGAGACTTTAAACCCATCATTAATTGATTTTGATATGAGTATTTGGTCAAAGCAAAACCATCCTTTTTTATAATAGGTAGTACCACATTGTTCAATTTCTAAAGCGAGGTTTATAAGCTCGTTCTCCTCTGTTAATTTGGTCAAACTAGTGTTTTCAGGGTCGTCATTAAAGTCTCCCGTTACAATGATTTTAGGGTTGGTTAAATTATGATTTAGGCTATCAATAAAGGTGGAAAGTTGCTGTGATGCATATAATCTCTTTGATTCTGATTTTTTTATTCCTCCTAAACGAGAAGACCAATGATTGACAAATATGTGTAGCGTGTCTTTGTTGTTTACTAAACAGGTGTATAATATGTCTCGAGACCTTAACCCAGGATTTTTACTAACTATTGGGATGAAAATAGAAGTGTCCGAAGTATACTTAGCAGCGTTATATAATAAAGCGACATCAATTCCACGAGGATCAGGGGAGTTTTGGTGTATGATCGCGTAATTCTTTTTATGAAAAGCAGGGCGTAATAGAAGGTCTTCTAAAACAATTCTATTTTCAATTTCGGCTAGTCCAATAATGTCAGGTATGTGTTCCTTACCAATCGCTCTTATCGTTTGAGCAACACGATTTGATTTGTTCATGTATTTCCAATAGTCCCATTCTTTTTTACCACTTGGAAGGAATTCGTTATCATTCCTTGTAGGGTCATCGATCGTGTCAAATAGATTTTCTACATTGTAAAAACATACACTTATTTCAGTCTTATCAGAATGGTTGGTAAGAGAGTTGACTTCTTGCTGACATGAATGATATACAACAGCCAGTAAGCCTAAAAATAGAAAATCAAAGACTTTATTTATTCTTGAGATTGCGATAGCGCTTGTTATTAATTGAGAAGCCTAAACCCCATTCGATAAAGTCAGCGGCTGCACCATTTAGTGTTTTTAGACCAATTCTTGCAAAAGTTTTATCTGAGAAATCATACCTCAAGCTTATTCTAGAATATATTGTTCCTTTAGAAATACGGTCTACTAAGTTGTATCCCACCTGTGTGATAACAGCAAATCGGAAGACTTTTAATTCATGACCGATATGTATACCATACCACCAAAGATACTTAGGGTCTGTGTTTATACCATCATATTTTTCTTGTTGTGAATTGTCATAAAATATGTCAAAACCTAAGCCATATTTTCCGGCATTGGAGTAATGTTTAACTGCATCAATCGTAATGCTAGCAGCACCATATTTTAAATCCCGTCTTTGTTTGGTTTCAAGTGTTGTTGTAATACCACCAGAAGCCGCGATGTAGTACTCAATAAATGGCTTGAATTCAGGAAGTACAATAGGTGCT
>JAKVCT010000596.1 GCA_022448995.1 Saprospiraceae bacterium | reverse complement strand
CCCGTAAAATTTAAGAACTGGGCCGAAGCGTCCAAAATGAAAATTAATTGGGCTTAGTAATAATTGCATGTTGGCTTCTAAAAGATGGGTCTCGAAGCTCAGATTACGTATAGGTCTCCAGCTTTCTGATCCATTAATATCACTAGCGGATAGCTTGCAATAATTGATGTTGGTCTCTATGGCAACTACCTTCGAAAATGTTTTGTTATAATACAATCCTGCAGATAGATTAATATCACTAATTCCAAAGATTGAGGAATTATAAGCTAAATCTCCCATATAGGTTGCTGCTCCAGCCTTGATACCAATTTCACTAGATTGTCCTTGTAGATGAGTGAGACACAAACAACAGAGAAGTGGGAAAAACCAATTGGATTTTTTGAAAAACATATTAAAGCATTTTATGAGTAAGGGTACAAAATCTTTTTGGGTGGGTTTGTGCGGCTTTAATAGTTGAATCTCAATTTAGTCTTTTTTGATAGGCTTAATTGTCAGATAGAGACGAATCAAATTATAATATTTTATTGAATACGATAAAGAAAAATGTGATGCGTCGCCCTTCAGATAAAGATGTGTGAATTTAAAATATGACGCTTTTATCTTTATCAGTGATCACTTACCTTGCAAGCTCAACACCCAACTAAGGCTACTTCAGACCATATAGTTTTACAAACCCAAAGCTAAATGGATATGAAGAAGTATAGAAAACTAAATGTAAAAATAGTCCTAGTCCTTGTAAGCCTTACCGTTTTTATTAATCTGTCAACGGCTCAGTCTTATTTGAATCTATCTAATTTTGCGAAGGGTGAAAGTGGTCGATTAATACTCGATAAGCCAAGCATTGAGGAATCCAGCTTCGAATTGTGTGGGTTAGCTCCAAATCATACTTATTATCTACAAGTATCGTATCCATTTGAGCTAACTAGTCAGGAAGCATTATTTCGAAAAATTGCTGATAAGGGGTATTATTTTCAGTCTGTTGAATCTTGTGTTCAGCTTCAAATTCAAGATCTTCAAGGCTTGAATTCTCAGACTCCTGTCCTATCTTATCAAAGAATATCAGAAATACCAACCCAGAGTGCAAGTTCGTCTCGATCTACAGATATTTTTCATACTAAAATCGCCCCTAATTTAGATCTCGAAACCCTAATTTCTAATTATTTTTTGTCTAACTCCTGTACTGATATTTCCAATATTCACCTAAGTGGTTCGTACGATGCTATAGGTTCTTTTCATGAAGGAAGTGCTGTTTTGGGGATAGAAAAGGGGATTATCCTAAGTACAGGTAAGATTAGTAATGCCCACGGCCCCAATGATAAAACCAATAAGGGTACCTATATGGCTTTAGATGGAGACGATGATATATCTTTGTTAAGTAATAATACAGAGAGTTATGATGCTACCATTTTGGAGTTCGATTTTGTTCCCACAACAGATCAAATTCAGTTTGAGTACGTTTTTGCTTCTGAGGAGTACTGCGATTATACAAACAGTGGTTTTAATGATGCTTTTGGATTTTTTCTCAGTGGTCCAGATATAGAGGGACCCTTTTCAAATAATGCGGAAAATATTGCAAACCTGCCGGTTGCTGGACAAGTGGTACCCGTAAGCATAGATAATATAAATCATATTAACCTAGAGGAGTATTATTATGGAAATATTCCAGAGGGCTCTTCCCAATTGGTTAAGTCTAATTGTGCTAATCATCCCATTCAAAGTGGAGTGAGTATTGAACATATTCAATTTGATGGATATACGAGTGTTCTAAAAGCCAAAGCCAAGGTTATTCCCTGTGAAACCTATCATATTAAGTTAGCCATTGGCGATGTATTGGATGGAGTGTATGATTCAGC
>JAKVCT010000595.1 GCA_022448995.1 Saprospiraceae bacterium | reverse complement strand
TCCTATAATAATACTTAATCCTTTCATAACTTTTCGAAGGGTTGACAAAGTTTGACTCATTCTTTTTTCTATAGTTTTTTGGCTGACATCCAATCTTATTGCAATTTCCTTGTAAGTAAGCCCATCCATACGATTCATTAGGAAAACTACCCGTTGTTTTTCGGGTAATGCCCGCAATGTATTTTCGTATTGTTGCTTCAATTCTTGGTAATGTAAATCTTGATCGGGTGCATCTGCTTTTGCTCTGAAATCTAAGGTAGAAACATAGGCATCTGCTACTTTTTGCTTACGCAAATGACTAACAAATTGGTCACTGGCCATTTTGTACAACAATCCCTTGATGTATTTCAAGTCTTTAAACTGTTTTTCCCAAACTTTCATAAATACATCTTGAGCAATATCTGTCGCCAAATCGGCGTCCCCCGAACGATAATAGATATAATTTCGGATAGGATCAAAATATTGATCAAAACAGCTTTTGAAGTCTTGGTTTGTCACAGGTATATCTTATAGTAATTAACTATGTACAGAGAAATTTGTTAAAAGCAGATGAATACGTACTGCGGCGAAATTATTGTTTTCATCAAATTACAATCCGCTACAAAAGATTTCCATCTAGAAAATCCACCTGCTTCTTAAGCAACTTCATAGTTTTGGAATATAAAGTCATTCAAAAATACGATTTATTTTACTTCTCTGGGTTGAATTGGGAATGTTTAAGCACATAATGTGCTACAAAATCAACATATTGATATAAAGTACACTGTAAACTAAATGAACGACACTCTCTTCGCGGGCCTTTTACCAACGTTTAAGTTTTATTTAGACGAGATCGCTACTTCTGATAAAAGTAAGATACTTCAATCTGTATAAATAAATACATCAACTTAGTTTGCAGTGTACTCTGATTCTATTGTAGTTGTTTAAAATAACTTCTACTGAGAACAGTTTCACAAATAGAAGAACACACAACTTACGATTACCATTAGATTAGTTACTTCTTGCGGTATTGGTTACTGGCGAGGCTGTATGATCGGCAACAGATGTGGTACTACTAGTTGCTTGTTTGCAAACTTGCTCAAACTTGAAGCATTCCATCTCTTTATCCCAGTCTTTTTTATCCCAGTCTTTCTTATCCCAGTCTCCTCCATACGAACATCTTGCTCCACTGTTTGGTTCGTAACTGGCCAAACGATCGCCAAAATCATCTTTATCCAGTACATAAGTAGTCATCAATGCCCAATTACCAGCTGTTCCATAGCCATAATCCACAAACGCTACTACCTTATTCCTGAGCACATACTTTACTTTTCCGTCAATGTAGTAATTACAATCTGTGTCTTTTACTAGATCCACTAGAACATACTTTTCTACTGCTGGATCTACATCCCATTTCGCGATTTTATGCTGACCATCCTCTAAAACAACAGTTTCTCCAAAAGTACACTTGTATTCTTTATCCTCCTCTTTATCACAGGATACTAAGGCAAAGGCAGTAAAAAATAAAACACTCAAAATTAATACTCTCATTTTTATTAAATTTTTATGGTGTGTGAAATAAGTCTTCACCCCTTAACCGTATAATTCCAGTACTACCCTACTTTTTTTTTATTTTTTTTCATGAACACAGTGAATATGTATTCTATGGACGACTATTCTGCGTGGTCTAACTGGCTCTATGCTTCATTTTTACAAACAGCCTACCTGTCCCTAATTCATTTAGGGGCCTGTCCCTAATTCATTTAGGGGCCTGTCCCTAATTCATTTAGGGGCCTGTCCCTAATTCATTTAGGAAAAGCCTATGAAACAAGAATAAAATCTAATACTATTTAAGCACAATAACTACAGAACCTG
>JAKVCT010000594.1 GCA_022448995.1 Saprospiraceae bacterium | reverse complement strand
CAAGTATTGTGATCATTTCTTCTCTAGCTCCAATCATGCTTTGAACCTGTGCTGTAGCAGTTGCTACAACTCGCCATCCTTGTTGAGCATATGAATTCAATGCTTGTTCAAGCTTTTCAGGGTCGAACTTGCCAGAAAACCATTTATCCTTTTGAGTAAGTACTTTGTATTCTTTCATCTGATTGTATTAGCTTTATTCTATGTCCAGATGTGACCCGTAGAGGCGTAGCATCGGAGTTGAAGGCTAAGAACACATAAAAACTAACTCTTTTTCAAGATCAAAAATCCTGCCATAAGTAGATATCAATATTACTAGGATATTTTAAACGAAGATGATACTGAAGCTATTAAGTAGTATCGTAATCCTGGTAGCAGTTGCGCCAGAAGTAGCGACCTTAAATAATGTTAGTATTTTTTCATTATAGCTGGTTAGACTATAGCTGCTTGTTTGCATGAACCATTCTTTTAATCATATAAAAGCTAAGAATCACTATTCCAATAGTTATATAGCCAAAACCTGCTAATATACTAAAGTTGTAAGCTCCGTGCAGTGTTATAGCTGGTATGAGCGCATCCATGTGAGATATAGTTGCAGCGTTAGATTTGTCATATCGCTGTTTCCTTAATTCAACTCCTATTAGCATCCCGCAGGCAGCATGCATCGGCACAGATGAAAACGCTCTCAACAGTAGGACGGAGTCTCCATATTCATACAGGTAACTTATGTTCTCTATTGCAGCAAATCCGAGCGCTACACTTGCACCATACACGATGCAATCAGCGGGCTCATCGAATTCTTTATGATTTTTCCAAATATATATTAGAGCCAAATACTTACACAACTCTTCTGGTATTGAAGAGTAGAATGTAGAATTCATGAATGACCATAAAATTAGACCCTCAATTTCCCCAAAAAATGGCTCTATAAGGCCAACTATTAATAATGTTGCAGGTACACAAAAAAAGAAACCTAGAGAGACGGCATAAAGTATACTTTTAATAGGCTCCCTATTTTTATCACTTTTATAAACTATAATTATGCCAAATATAGAAGGAAGGATGGCGTAAAATATGTTTTCAAGCGTAAGCATTCTTATCTATTCAAACTTTGATGTATATATACATCAAGTGCCTTCTAAGAAATACTTCCTTAATTGGATGGTATGTTTATAGCTTTAGGATTCCTATGAAATTCTTACTGAATATGATTTTATCTGCCTTAACGGTAAGTCCCACGCTATCGGCTGAACAATAAGTTTCAGTAGCTTACAGTCATGATCTTTCAGCTAACGGTAACACTATTCAACGGATCATCTTAACCATCGATAGTATTATTGAGACCACCTTCAGAGTATTAATTTAGCCATGAATAAAAATGCACTAAAAACGATAATTCATATCATAAATTGCATACTAATTTTTTTATATTTTGATTATCTAGGTATCACGATTGCAGAATGGTCATTATGGAGCTTTGATTATGGTGATAGTGTTTTTTGGTTAGATTGGCTTATATTGATAAGTACTGCATTTGTACTTTTATACCTAACTGCATATAATGATAAATCTTCCTTAAGGAGCTTAATATTCATAACAAAGGCGCAGTTAGCCTACTCATTTTTTCGCTACCAATCTGAAATGGATTGGTACTTATTTGATAAAATGGATTATTTAGATGAAGATGGCAGTGGTGATTTTATTGTATACTACTTGGATTGGGTCACTGTAATTAGCACTGCGCTAATATTTATTTACCTTACATTATTTGATAGAAATAAGAACAGTACTTCTAGCACATCTTCTGGAGATGCTTGTCTTACTGGTGAAGAAGTAATTGAAGTTACCCCAGATCACAAAA
>JAKVCT010000593.1 GCA_022448995.1 Saprospiraceae bacterium | reverse complement strand
AACCGTTTTGTAGATTCTGGCCATTTTTCAATCTTATTGTATGAGATATCCAGTCTCAATTTGGATAAACAAACGGCCTCTCCTAACAACTGAAACGCAGCATCCCAATTCAATTCATTACAACCATAAATAACTAAAGTCTGTAGGTGTTGTAACTTTTTGATGCCATCTGGGAGCTTATACAAATCCGCGTTAACAATAATCAATGTTCTCAATTGTGTCAACTGATCGATATGATCAGGAAAGCGGAGAAGATCATTATTGTATAATGTCAGCTCTTGGAGATGCCTTAATTTAGTGAGTTCCACTGGCATTTTCTCAATTCTACACTGACGAATCTCCAACTTCATTAGGTTATCCATATTCTTAAGTACCTCAAATACCTGCATCCAATCTAAATGACTATTTCGTTCAAACTGGAGCTCTCTAATTTGACTCAATTGTCCAAAACTTGTTGGCAATAAATATAGTGGATTCTGATACAATGTTAACTTCTGAAGCTGCTGGAGTTTTCCAATATCCTCTGGGAGTGTATGAATATAGTTACGCTCAGCATAAAGTCGTTCTAAATCTGCCAATTCGCATAAGCCTACCGGCAACTGATAAATATGATTATCGGCAAGATTCAATCGTTTCAACCCTTTCAGATTTTTGATACTTTCAGGTACATCCCTTAGATAGTTACTGCTTACATCTAAGTCTTGTAAATTGTCCAACTTACTGATAAGCAAAGGCAATAAATCCTCTCCTGTCCAACTTCCTGCATACAAATATTGATCTATTATATCAGCACGGATTGTTTTGTATAAACTATCTCCAACACTCACCCCATCTTTCTCATGAATCTCTACTTGTTCTGCAATTGTTTCCTCTATAAAGTACTCGACTCCAATCTCATTATTAGACAAATTAAGTACTTCTAGTTGAGCTAAGTTGGCAACAGCGTCTAAACCAGTACCAAGCCCTAACGCATTATTGGAAAGGTCTAGTTTTTTGAGATTTTTGAGGCTAGCGATAGAGCTTGTTAAGCGATATAAACGCTTTGGAGGAACATCATTGGCAGCAAACTGATACGTTGCTTTGAGTACCAGTTCTTGTAAACTAGGGAGATGTGAAAAATCAATATCTTCTACGTCTAACTGATGGTCGTACAACCTCAAAATATTCAAATTCTTAAACTTACTTAGCTCCGTAAACTTACTAAATGCTGTAAGCTCTAAAACAAATACACTATCAGGTTGCTTAGCTGCTGCCTCTATCGAAGAATAAATTTTAGCTCGTTTTAGCTCTCCAACTGAAAGTACCTGAGCTTGAGCATCCACACAAAACCTCCCTATTATCAAAAGAATATATACGAATTTAGACATGTAATAGTTTTAAACAACTTTAATAGACTAATAAACACTATTTAAGAATGATCTATAAGACTATTGAGCTACTAATCATTATTCTGTTAGCAACTAGCTAGAGCTAGCTTTTCAAAAGGCTTTAGCACCACATGAATTAATACTCATTGTCTGTTTTAAATGCCACTCTTAAACAACTTCATACCATAAGAACGCTATAAGTATCTAAACATAATAAATCGACACTTTTCAAGCGTCCTTTTTTAGTTATATTGCGTTGAAAATACTCACCATAGCCTTGGCTATGGTTTTAGCCTTATCTACCTAAAAAATTACTTTCTGCAATTCTGTCGATTTTTTAAATTTAGATACTTAATACTCTGTAATATAAATAATTGAATGTTTTTACAGAAGATTTTTGATAGGTTTCAAGGACTCCCGCACTTTGATAGCCTTAGCTATCAGAAGGAGGACAGGACGATAAAAGCTGCAAAAAGATTCGATTAAAAATGTTTAA
>JAKVCT010000592.1 GCA_022448995.1 Saprospiraceae bacterium | reverse complement strand
TAAAAACACCAGAGGGCGAAGAGTTTATGTATAAATATGATCCTCGAAAGTCCTTAGCACCTCGTGATATTGTGGCACGTGCTATTGATAACGAAATGAAGATGCGTGGGCAGGATTATATGTGCTTAGACTGTTCGCACTTAGACAAAAAATCTTTTGTTACTCATTTTCCAACAATCTATGATAAGTGTATGAGCTTGGGAATTGATCCTGTAAAGGATCTAATTCCTGTGGTACCTGCCTGTCACTACATTTGCGGTGGTGTAAAAGTAAACGAGGTTGGACAAACTTCAATTACCAATCTGTATGCTTGTGGCGAGTGTAGCTGTACAGGGTTGCACGGGGCAAATCGGTTAGCCTCTAATTCGCTCTTAGAGGGATTAGTTTTTGGACATCGTATTTATGAAGAAATCTCAGAGAACATAGATACATTAGAATATGCTGAGGGTGTTCCAGATTGGGATGCTACAGGAACTACTGATCCCAAAGAGATGGTCTTGATTACTCAAAGCATGAAGGAACTCAAGGAAATTATGAGCAGTTATGTGGGGATTGTACGTACAAATGTCCGCTTGAAACGAGCCTTTGATCGTCTGCATATTCTGTACAAAGAAACTGAAGAATTATATTCCTCAACGACCATATCTCCACAATTATGTGAGTTACGCAACTTAATTACTATAGCATATATGATTACGCGCTCTGCTGCAACTCGTAGAGAAAGCAGAGGACTACACTATAATACAGATTATCCCCAAAAGCAATCTTTCTTGGAAATGACCTTGATTTAGGTAGCCTAGTCGCCAGTTTATTAGCCTTTTTAGTGATTCTGTTAGAACTTCTTTGACCGATTCTCAGCATTACGAATACAGCTGCACGTCTGTGTAAGTTCTATCAAAATCTGCTGTAGACAATATTTAACGAATAACGGATAGTAGATTAACATAATCGAGTCGTTAAAGGAGTATAAGTATGAAGTTATAATTAGTCCTAATCAGCTTTATCAAGAATTTTTGTTTCTTATGAGGCAGAAAGCACAGTTGTAGCCTAAGTTATGGTGAGTATTTCTAACGAAGTAGGAGGTGAAAAGGCTCATAAAGATACTGTCAACTAATTGTGATTTCATACCTAACTTCACTCTTTTGTAACTTCATAATGATAATTTAGGAATTGTGATCTACTTCACAGGTTACTTGTCTAACTTTTCCTAAATTTACATGGATTCTTACAGCTATCTCACAGTTACAAATAAAAAAATAGTTATGCAAAATGCATCAAAATTATGGTACTTAGAGCAGTTTGATATGACTAAGCTCTTGTGCAAAAATCAACAAGCACATCTTTCAGAAATGATGGTAATGAAGCATTTTAAGAAAGATGATCCTATTATGTTTCCTTATAATTCTAAAAAGAGTGTTTATTTACTAAAAAAAGGAACGGTAAAAATAGGTAGCTATACAGACCATGGAGAGGAGAACCTCAAATACATTCTTAACGAAGGAAATATTTTTGGGGAAATGGCCTTAGTGGATGGAAATGCAGATGACTTTGCAATAGCACTAGAAGATACTATCGTGTGCGTCATTGAATTAAGTTTATTAGAAGACATGATGCAACGCAATAAAAAATTCAATGCTCATATATACAAAATTATCGGTTGGCGCTTGCGAAGATTAGAGCGTAAGATGTCTGCGATGATTTTTAAAGACTCCTCGACACGCATTAAAGATTTTTTGCAAGAGTGGGGGGATGATTTTGGCAAACAAGATACCAATGCCCTAGTTCTCAAAAATGTATTAACACATAGAGAGATCGCCAAATTGACTTTTACCTCCAGACAAACGGTGAGTGCTGTACTAAGCAAACTCAAAAA
>JAKVCT010000591.1 GCA_022448995.1 Saprospiraceae bacterium | reverse complement strand
TTACTTCCGTAATGTTCGTATCTATGAAGGTACTTGTGGCAACAGCCGTACTGTAGCACAAAGACCAGGTACTATTGTTATCGGGAACGAGGGAGAAGGAGATCTTGGCTTCAACTTATTCCCTAATCCAGCTACTGAAATACTTAATATTGAATTGCAACATGTAGATGCGGACTGTTTAGGCCGTATTATGGATGCTACTGGCAAACAATTGTGGCAAGGAACTGTACAAGCTGGTTTCAACCAAATCAACTTAATTGATATCCCTTCAGGATTGTACTACTTTAATGTGGTAAAAGCTGACGGTACTACTGTTACTAAGAAATTTGTAAAATCTCGCAACTAATACGATCTGCATTCTAAAATAGAATAAAGAATTTTTAATTTGTGTTTCATCATGGTGCTTTGGGTTCTCACTCAGAGCACCTTTTTTATCTCCCCTCCAAACATTCTCTAAAAATTAATTTTATCTTTGACTGTAATTATTAAACCATTACATCTTACAAATGAAAACAATCTCTCATCTAAGCATCATATTGCTATTTACATTCCTTATCAGCTGTGGGGACCAAGACAATAGCGATGTAGAACAGCATATTACCAAACCAGTAAAAATAGATCCCCCACAGGGTGCTGTATTTGAAAAACTACTATTCGAGTACGACTTTGAAGGGCCTCATAAAGGAATCCAACCCAACGAATATTCTACAGAATACGTGCATAGTCAAGGAGGAAAAAGATCCTACGAAATCACGAATAAAAGACAATTTGGCATTGGTTATAATAATGAGATCCCCCAAGCATACAATAATCATTACTTTTTTATATCATGTGATGTTTTCAAAACAAAAGCATCTATTAGCCCCAATAACTCTAAAGGATTCTTTGTCGTAAGTATTCATAGAGGGACTCAAGACTCGACTGTCTTCTACACGAAATATCCTATTGCAGACCTACTTAGAGGACAAAACAAACAACATGTAGACAAATGGGAAAATTTAGCGATTTGGTACAAGATACCTCGTAATCTTCAAGCAGGTGACCGCGTCAAAATATACCCTTGGAATCCTCACGGTGGTTCTATCTATTTAGATAATTTTATTGCAGAAGTGTGGAACAGATCTCCTAATAAACCAACCGAAGACTATGTCCTTAGTCATGTTTTGACCGAAGTCAATTATGAAGATGCTACAGCAGGGCATACCAAAGAAGCTGCCGCTAGAGGAATTGGATCCATCATCATAAGTAAAAACAATGCTAAATTTGGCCGGGGTTACGATGGTACGCTTGGTAGCGCAAAAGCCAATCCAGGCGACTATGTGCATGTCACCTTCCAAGCATTCAAACACCATAAAGTGATCAATAGTCTCAATCAAGCTACGCTAGTTAGTTCTATCCGAACCGAGAAATTTTTCTATTACACCTATAGTATCAACGAACGTATTCGTACACTCAAAGGACAAGCTTTTCAGGAATGGATAAACTTAGAGACTTGGTTCCAAATACCCGAAGATGTCAATCCAGAAGATGCATTCAAAATCTATACCTTCAACCCTTATGCAATGCCTATTTATATTGATGATCTCAAGGTAGAAATCTGGAAAAAGAACGCTGCTGAACCAGCACAATAATAGCAATAAAGCCATTAATCAATTCTTAGATTAATGGCTTTAATTCTCGAAGGGTAAGATCCAACTATAATGTCCTAGATGACGTTTTTCTTGACTCAAATCTATCGTATTATCGATCAAGCGTTGTGTAGTACGAGCATTGAGCGAAACATAAACATCTGCCTTGACTATAGGCTTTTCCAAATCATACCGATAGGCATACCGTTGAGCCAAATACTGGGCATATTGTAGTATATGATCTGGACG
>JAKVCT010000590.1 GCA_022448995.1 Saprospiraceae bacterium | reverse complement strand
ATCCCGAAGGGCTCTGCGAAGCAAACCTATCTACAAAAAGGCTGATTAACTATAAATTAATTGTGTCCACCTACTTACTTATGCTACAGACTATTAAATTGATTAAAATGAATAAAGCTATCCTAAACCAAGCTTCTCCTATACTAATTGGTACCATAACCAAGCACAGTTTGTTTTAAGACAAAACCTCGCTCAGCTTTCTCAAGCCAAGGTACATTGATACAATCTAAAATTCCATTTGGGAATGCTGTCGAATCGCTACATTGTGTATCCAAAATTTGCATTTCTTTATAAATCAACCCAATATCTTTTGCATAGATTTCAGTTGCATAGCGACGTTCAATATTATTAATCTTGTCTACTTGATTAATAGTCAAAGTATTATCAAAACTTAAATTATTAAAACTCATAGGTTCGTCAATAGCTGTGTAGGCAAACTCATCCCAATCTTTAAATTGGTTGATCGTCTCTCTAGGGATCAGCTCGTTACCTGTTGTCGTATAGGTATATGGAACCACCGTATCTTGTCTTAAGAAAACTAATCCATCCCAAGTGATATCCAATTCTGCCGGAAAAGTCATATTAATATATCTCAAATTTCGTTCTACCCGATGCAATTGATTATTCACATGTTGCATTACCCAAACATATTTTAAGCTCCAAGGTAAGCTTGTATCTGCTCGTTCATAACGATTCAAGCGATAATAAGGATATCCTAAATTATCATAATCCATAGAATCAATTTCTTCTCGGACATAATGTGTAAATGTATCTCCCTGAATATCCAAAGAAAAGATAATAGAGTCTACCTGATAGTCAATATATGTTCCTGGTACTAAGGGTGCATAACTCATATCTACTCCACTAAATTCTTCAATTTCATTAGTACAAGCATAAGTTAAACATAATAAGCTCGCCAAACTTAGGATAATAATAGACTTAAATTTCATTATGGAGGACATCTTTTTCGAATTTGATTCTGTAATTTATGGCTTAAAGTTAACACCAAAATCCAAACTTAAGGCATCTCTCCCATATAAATATGTCATTCTTAGCTACGTCGTGTAATTAGATAAAATTAATCGTACCTGCTTCATTAATCTTTTTCTTGAAATCGGCATTAAAAAGCCTCGTGATAGCTCCACTATCTCTACGTTTTTTGCCTTGCTTTCTAAAAAAATCTTTATTGAATCATTCTACACTTTCTTTTGTCTACTTACTTAATTCCAATTGTTCATGTGCCAAAAGCTTACTTATATTTTAACGCCAATTATTTGGATCTTGTTAGGTCAGTCCTGTACTTTTTCGGAAAATTCTGTGGAAGAGGAAAAAAAATCTCCAACTGAGTATAGTTTTGAGCATATTACACTTATAGATACATTTACCAATCCGCTTGAGCCTTATGAATTTCATCAATATAGCATGATAGATTTCTATCCATCCTACATAGGCAATGACACTTCACGAATTTTTATGGAGTATGGAAATCCTGTTGAATTGGGATCTTTTGAATTCTTTGAAGAGGAAGGATTATTTCACCAATCTGTTTTGACTGGAAAAATGACAGATAATAGTGGTCTAACTATATATGTTGATACCAGCCAATTTATAGGAAAATACAAAATAGTTGGTTCATTTAGCTATGATGCTAAAACAGATGATGTTATTTGGGAAGCTAAAGCTCCCTTTTTTACTAGAGATGATCAACTGTGCTATCCTATATTCATCAAAAATCATTTATCTACTCCTGTGGACATTGGCTATGGAGTTCTTCTTTATCTCGTTTTGCAAGCCAAGGATAGTAATGGGAAATGGCATAGCTTGTCTAGCCTTCCTTATACTTGTGGTGTTATGGAACCGATTAATTCTTTCTATCT
>JAKVCT010000059.1 GCA_022448995.1 Saprospiraceae bacterium | reverse complement strand
CTTTTGACTATATAGGGAGGTTTAGTATTAAGCATATTTCTTATCTCACTTTTTGCCATTGCGCAAAAGGTAACCCAAAAACCCCGAAGGGCTCAACGAAGTCAATTTCTCTTTCAACTTGCATTGTAAATAATTAACTATCAGTGGATTAATTTAATACTGAAAGTCCCTATATAGCGCATTCTCAGTAGAGCAAAAAATAAATAAGAGTATAAATCAAAGCTGAGAACATTGATAAATTACATAACATAGCCACATAAATGCGCCACTTGAAGCTCCACTTTTGGCGCTTATGTTTAAACTTGCTCATACCCCAATAAATCCCCAAACTACCACCATAAAACGCCAGTTTAAAAAATCGTTTTTCGGGAATTCTCAGCTCTTGTTCAATAGCTTTTTGTTTATCCTTAGACATAAGCCAAAAGGTATACAGGTTGAGAACAAATCCCAAGAGCAATAGAAATCCAAGAATGATTAAGAATATGATCAATTTTATTTATTATTTTACAAATAAGTAGATAATCAGCCGCAACACTCCAAGAAATTATTTCAACATCCTAATTTTATTATTTTCTATCTCTTCTCCATTGCTTTCTCTTTTAGTTCTTGAGCTAACTCCTCTCCTAGATAACGATCAATTATACCATGAACCCAATATAATACTGGGGTTAAAGCAATAGCAACTATAAATTTATACGTATAATTCATAAAGCCAATCGACAAGATTTTGACCATAGACCAATCAGAACCAATACCAAACGCAATATATAAAACAACAAAACTATCAATCAACTGAGACACCAAGGTAGATCCTGTCGCCCTCAACCAAATTTTCTGTTCCCCTGTCACCTTCTTAATTCTATGGAAGACAAACACATCTGCTAACTGCCCAACCAAAAAAGCAACTAATGAACCTACAATAATCCACAAACTCTGTCCAAATACATTAGAATAAGCATCTTGCATTTCGGGAACTCCACTTCCTTGCTTCCAGTTGACCCACCAGTCAGGAGGTGTCAACTCAATGGAAAGAAAAACCATAAAAAAGGCATAGGAAATCAATGCTACTGTCCCATAAGACAGAAATTTGACTCCTCGCCGACCAAAATATTCATTGATAATATCGGTCATAATAAAAACTACAGGCCACAGTAAAACACCTGCTGTAAGTTCCATAGATCGCTCCTCTCCAAGGATATCCCAACGAAGAGGATCAAAACCTAGTGTTTGTTCCAATGCAAAAATCTTCACCCCAATGAACTCTGCTATAAGTGCATTAGCCAAGAAGAATCCTCCAAGTATCATAAATAAACGGCTAACCTTGTGGGAAGTCACACTTAAGTTCCCTCTGATTTCTTTTTGTTTTCCCTCTGTTTCGTCTAATATTTCCATATACAGGAAGTTTTAGTTTTATCTTAAGGTCATTCAAACTGATTAGTGCTTCAAACAACCTCATTTTCTAGTTTTATATTCTTGCTAATTTGCTACTTTATACAAGCTTAGCAAACTAGATATTATCTATATAGGTGGATATAGTGTCTTATAATAAGGTTCCTAGATCCAATGCTTTTTCTCTCCAATTTACCATGAGTGTATTCGCTAATTCTTGGTTAAATTTATGCATTTTGTCCATAGCTGTAGGACTTGCAAAACGCATATTTCTCAGGATGAGTACCACAGTACCATTACACTCTATATGATATTCTTCATTCTGCTCTAAGAATTGAATCAGTCCATCTCCAAAGAAATCTCGAATTGCTTTCTCATCAGGCCCCTGTAGAATAAATCGTTCTGAAAAATTAGGGAATGCATCAAAATTGATATCTTGCTCTCGAACAGAAAGCTTCATACCGATCTTATCTAGCAAGCTTTCATGATCAATAATGAATTTGGGAGCGTTAAACGGCAGATGAAAAAGTGCAATACTAGTATAGCGTTCCTCTGTGTTGAAACCCACTCTATTTTGGAAAGTCAAATCACAGGTTTCCCATTCGAAGAACATTTTATAATTTCCCTTAGCAGTATTAAATTTATATTCTATTTGTCGAGATAAGAAAAACTGAAAATCCTTGAAGGTACTTACCTCCCAGCGTGTTTCTGGCCAAAACTGACCATTATATTTTTGTGATAATTCTTCTAGAGATTGCTGCCTACGCGTCAACTGTGGTTTCTTATCGTCTGGTAAAACCCTCGTAGCATTGGGATGTCTAGAAGAGGTTTCATGTGCTCCCAAGCCCACGATATCAAAACTCACTCCTGGGATATCATACTTTTCTGCGTAATCATGTAAATATTCCATTACAGTAAAATCTACTAAACGTGTAGAAGACAGATCTAAGATAACCTGTTCACTTTTGGCGGCACGTCTGAGCGTAGTTTTTAACTGAGGAATATTGATAAAATTGATTACACCATCTACCTCTATATAATATTCCTTGATAGATTCTGTGTATTTTATATCAATAGAAGGTTTTCTTAAAAACTTCAAAAAAGTTTTTCTATCTAAATTTGACTTTACAAAATGGATGAACAAAGTCATGGCAATTCCCACAACAATTCCGAATAATAGATCCTGGACTAGTGTAGCAATAGATGTTGCCATCAAAATCAAAAATTGGTCATCCCCTTTTCGGAAGGTATCTAGAAGAATTTTTGGTGAGGCCAAACGATATGCTGTGAATAATAATAAAACAGCTAACGCTGCTAGTGGAATAGCAGCAACAACAACAGAAAATACCACAATTACGATTAGCATAATTGCACCAAAAAAGAAGTTAGATAAACGCGTTTTGGCTCCCTCATAAACAGGGATTGCCGTGATAACAGGCAAACCACCAATAAAGCCTGAGCCAATATTGCTTAGCCCTACAGCCAAGAGCTCTCGGTCTAGATTAGTTTGTCTCTGTAGTGGATCCATTTTGTCTACTGCTTTGGCACTCACTAGAGTCTCAATAGAGGAAACTGCAACAATAGTCAAGGTGAGTATCCAAAACTTAAGCTCACTTAGGTGATCAAAACTAGGCTGAATTATTAATCCTTCTTCTGTTGGATTCTTGAGAATATTCCCCACCAGAAAATCTGGTTTTAGTGTATGATCTGTTCCTAAAATAGAGATGGTAGGTTCTGAATAAAAATCAAACAGAAAAACAATAGGTATGGTAAGTGCAATAATCCAAATTGGTGCAGGAACAAACTGTACAATCTTGTTTTTCAATGTATTATGACCAACTAACACTAGTAGACTAATAATTGCAATCATTGCAATTATTGGATTCTGAGCCTGTATACTAGCTGGAATCTGAACTAAAGCATCTAGATGATTGTCAATTTTGGTAGGATCTATCTCTGCTGGAGGAGGCACCCCCAAAGCCACGTGAGCCTGATCACTAATAATAATCAAACCAACAGCTCCTAACATCCCATGGCTAACTGCAGCTGGCACCATATCACCAATCCGCCCCAGTCGGAGTAATCCAAATAAGACCTGTATCCCCCCTGCAAAAATCGTAGCTGCCATCACAGTTTTGAAGCCATCTAACCCACCACCAAAATCTGCTATACCCAATGCAACCACCGTGATTAGCCCTGCAGAAGGTCCATTGATTGTGATTTCACTCCCTCGAACTAAGGTAGCTATAACACAAGGAATAAGCACTGCCCAGATCCCTGCCATAACTGGTGCATCTGAAGCAATCGCAATTCCAATGACCAAAGGTAAAGCAACAAGTGCTAGACCTATGGAGGCGAAAAAGTCTTGTTTGGTGTGTTTTAGCAGCTGTTTCTGCATTAGATGTTCGTTTCTATTGAGTGTCTTATCCCAACACAAAGATTATTTTCTTTTGTGTTCTAAAAGTATTCAAATTAAAAATACTTGTATTTGTTCTAATAATGGTCTGCAAATATACAGTGGAAATTAAATAATACAAAACTTATACATCATATTTAACCATAGTAACTACATTTCGATTGATATTTCGCTTGTAGCTAAACTCATCCATAAGCTTACGCACCAGATGAATACCAATTCCACCTACTTCTCTTCGCTCTAATGGAATCGTCAAATCTGGTGGTGTTTTCTGAAAAGGATTGAAAGGTATACCATCATCCGAAAATATAATCACTAGTTTACGACCATGTATTTCTACAGTGACTCCAATATCGTGTACACCATCGTCAGGAAAACCATATTTCACAATATTAGACAAGATCTCATCTAGTACAATATTGATTTTCATGATATTCACCATAGAAATCCGATGCATTGCTGCAAATTCTTCAAATGCCTCCATAGCAATCTGCACCTGCTCAATCGTATTCTTAATTTCTATATCTCTAGAATGGATTTTTGTTTTTACATCCGTTCCTCTATATTCCAAACAGAGTGCTGTAATATCATCGAATTGTTCTACTCCATTTTCAAAGAGTCTAACCTCATCAATGATCGCTTCTACTGTTTGCTTGGGGTCTACAAAATCTGTCCCTTTTAAGAAATCTTGTAAACGCTCATCTGAGAATAACTCTTCCTGATTATTATGTGCTTCGGTAATTCCATCTGTATATCCAAAGATCACATCACCTCTATCCAACTGCACCTTAGACTCCCTATAACTCATTTGTTCCATTGCTGCCACTACAGGACCGTGCAGATTCTTCAATTTGACCAATTCATTATTTTTCTTACGAATATATGTTGGATTATGTCCCGCATTTGAGTATGTCATCTCACCAGTATAAGTATTCAGGATTCCCATAAAGATTGTTACAAACATACTTTGTTTGTTATCCTTAGCCATCTCATTATTGACATGTGTTAGAATACTTGCCGTTGACTTATCTGTACTAGCTCTTGATTTTAACAAGGTTTTGCATACTGCCATCATCAATGCAGCAGGAACTCCTTTGCCCGATACATCTCCTACAACAATCCCTATATTTACTTCATCTAAGAAATAGAAATCATAAAAATCCCCCCCTACCTCTCTTGCAGGAATCAAATTCGCATAAATATCAATATCCTTGCGCAATGGAAAAGCAGGAAACTCTAGAGGCAACATGCTCAACTGAATTTCTTTTGCCACATTCAACTCATTTTCCATGCGGCTTTTCTCCATATTGGTACGTTTTAAGTTCTCAAAAGAAGTCTTCAGCTCCTTATTCTTTGCCTCAATTTCCTTGATGAGCTCTTCTTTTGATTTCTGGGTAAGTATCTGTTCTACTGTGGCTACTTCAATGTACATAGACTCTTTCTTGGAGAACTTTTTGGACAACTGAATTTTTTCTTGCCCCACTAAAACATTCACACTATCAAAAAAGGGCTTGAGAATAAGTTCGTAGTTTCCATGTTTATGTAAGATAAGAGAAACCTCAGTAGTTGTTCTTTCTATATTGACGTCAATGGTAAGATCATTGTTTGTTTTAGCAACTAATATTCTACGTAGATAAGTAGAAATTCCACTTGCTATTCTAGAGGGTTGTGTTTTTTCAAAGGAAAGTACAGTGATTAAATTGAATATTTTTTGTCTAAAATTATAAATATCCTCTATTGTTTCTATGGTTAAGGTTATATTATAGTTGGACATAACGTAGTTGTTTATCTTAGATGATCTTTGTGTTGTATTGTTATATTCGTGTCACTGTTTGCTAAAGACTTGAGGACTCATTAATGATGGTGATAAGTGCTTCATTATTTAGATCTATTAATATACAAAAAAGAGGCATCATCATAATCTTTTCCAAAATTCTGAACAATAGTATCTATAAACTTTTTGGATCCTTGAAAAGGAAAATCCTTGTATTTTTGTAGAGAACTTCTAGAAATCCCATCTGAATATAAGACCACCCGATCATATACTTGCAACTGATGCTCAACCAATTGCAAACGCTGATAGCGTTGTCCAATTACACCATTTCTAGATAAAAGCCCTAGATTTTTTTGACCAATTCCTACAATCCTACAAGAAATGTTACCCACACCAATGTATTTGAGATTTCCTTCTGTATCACAGTGTCCAATTCCAATTACAGCTCCTCTAGATCCCTTAAATTCTTGATGTATTTTCTTAATCAATGCAATCAAGTTCGGACTAGGATACTCTTCTACATACTTTTTTATTCCATCAGCTACAGCTGCAGCCTCTTTCCCATGCCCTAAACCATCTACTAAGCCAAACAGCAACCCATTAGTTGTTGGTTCTGCAAAAACTTGATCTCCGGAGACAACCTCTCCTGGATATGCTCGAACAATTCCATAGGCTTCCCACTGAGCAGTTTTTCTTTCGAGATACGCTACCATATATTTATTTATATAGAGTAATAGTGACGGTAGTTCCTTTACCTAATTCAGTTTGTATGTCAAACCCATCCATTAGGCGCTTGACACCTGGTAACCCCAAGCCTAAAGTACCAGAGCTACTATAGTTATCTGCAAGAGCTTGTTCTATATCTTGAATACCAGGACCTTTGTCTGAGGCAATTATATGCAAACCTGTTTTGGGATCTTCTATTCGATATAAATCCACCATGCCTTTTTTTGCATATTTTATAATATTATGTCCTAATTCAGAAATAGCTGTCTTGAGCTTAGATATCTGTACTGGATTGAAATCCATCGTACGAGCTTGCCGAGCAGCCCGATATATGGCCAAATGAATATCCATTTCATTCTTAATTACCGAACGGGATAGTGATTCCATAAAAAACAGTCATAATAAATAGTAGTAAATTAGCTAATCTAAACAGCCAAGAGATCCATAGCTGCATTTAGATCTAAGGCTGTTTTTACCTGTCTTAGATCTATATCTAAACTCACAATTGTGGCCACAATCCCAGGAGACAATCCACAGAGTACGGTTTCTAGTCCCATGAGTTTTATCATTTGTATAATCTTATTCAATCCCTCAAAGTCTTCTGCATCTAAAATAGCAACACCTTTTAGATCAAAAATAACAGCATTTGCGTCATGCTCAGACACAAAATCTAAGAGGTCTGATTTTAAGGTTTCAATAATAGAGTGTGTAACCTCATAGCGAATAGGTACGATAATAATTCCTTTGGATATCTGTAAGGGAATCCTAATTTTTGAATTATCCATAAACCAAGATTAGATATTATAAAAAATAGATTTTAGCTTAATCCCTGAAGTGCTGCTGTACGATTGGTACGTACATCCAAAATGGTTGTAAAACCAGAGATTTCTAAAATCTCACTCACTACCTCATTTGCTCCACAAATTCTTAATGTACCACCTGCAGCCATTAGTTTTTTGGCAGTGGCAAGAAATACCCTAAGCCCTGCACTACTTACAAAACTAGTTTGTTCCAAGTCCAATACCATCTTTCGGCCAGCAATAATATATTTTCCGATTTCTTTTTCTGCTTGGGGAGCGGTACTTGTATCTAATTTTCCTTTTAGGTCAGCTACTAGAATTCCATTCTCTTCGACAGTAATGATTTCCATATTCTTATTTTTTTGATAGTTTATTAGATGAACATAACTAAAAACCATCATATTTTTAGTTTCTTTTCGTCAACCTGAATCAGCTTGAATAAGCAATTTTCATAGTTTGATATAGGAGATATGCTCCTTGTCAAATTTAAGTAGAAATATTGGATTTGAGAAATCTTTTTAAATAGGAAATTTTTTAAATATTTAATTTACAAACTTCTACGTCATACTATCCAAACCTTCACCCCAAAATAAACCACTACTAATCAATATCTTATAGAGATTAATGTATTATTTTAGACTAATTATACCAGTAATGGTATTAGAAACGTAATATAGAATCACCATAGTTGACTCCCTTACATGGACCATTAGAACATAGTAAATTTTGAGGCAAAAAAAAAGGCCACTCAGTTGTCCCAACTCAGTGGCCAGTAAATGTTGAGGGACATTAAAGTTCCTCCACTCCTCTAGCGTTGCATCTTAAATATAATATTTTTTTTAGTTTTTTGCTTTTTCTTCTTGATATTTTTTCTGAAAATCTGCCCAAGGAGTCTTTGTATAATGCTCCTCAGCCAAATAATGTAAAATCATATCAAAAGTTTTTTCATCTAAATAACCAGGAACACGTTGTAAAAGTTTGAACTCTTCGTTCATAAAGACAACTGTAGGGTAACTCATTTTTCCTTCGAGTAGAGCAGCTGCCAATTCGTGGTATCCTCGTCTACCATTAGGCACAAACTTGAAAGTATGCCCTGCAAAATTAATAGTTTCTTTCTGCTCTGCGTTAAACTTGACAGGATAGAAATTTTCATTCAAATACTTAGCAATAGCTGGTTTTTGAAAAGTTTCCTTATCCATTTTTTTGCACCAACCACACCAATCTGTATAAATATCAATAAATATCTTTTTGGGATTCTTCTTACTTGCCTCTACAGCTTCTTCATAAGTCATCCAATTTACATTGCTGCCCTGTTCATGTTCCAAGTTAATTAATGGACTAGACTGGGATTTCATGGTAAATGAGTAGATTAAACCCAAACCTGTCACAATACATATACCTAGGAAAATTTTTTTCATAATTCAAATCTTATTTTTTATTTTAATAGTTCGTTGATCTTTTATTTTTTTGTAAAAAATTAAAAATATTTTTTGCTTCACTTAGCACTCCTTAGTTCTTATTAACTGATAATTAGGTTTTTATAAATCCTATAAATTTTAGCCACCCTTCTAGTTATCAATTAGCTACGAAAAGTTAACGAACTAATGTTATTTGGTACAGACACTTATTTATTCAAACGTTTTTCCTCAAAGCTTGTTAGAACATGTACTATTTTTCAAAAATAATTCCAAAAATAACAAAAAATATGAAGAAAATCGTAGTTGGAATCGGTGGAGCAAGTGGCTCTATATATGCAAAAGTCCTCTTGGACCGACTCGCACAACACCAAGATCAGCTTGATGCAGTAGGAGTTGTGATGAGTAAAAATGCGAAATTTAATTGGGAATATGAATTGGGAAATACCAATTACAATAAATACCCTTTCGACTTTTATGACAAGAATGACTACATGGCTCCTTTTGCCTCTGGATCAGCACGTTATAACCATATGATCATTTGTCCTTGCTCCATGGGACAGCTAGGTCGATTTGCTGCAGGTATCTCCGATAATCTGATCAGTCGTGCAGTTGATGTTATACTAAAAGAACGAAGACAATTAGTGCTTGTTCCACGTGATACTCCCTTGAGTATGATTCATCTGAAGAACATGCAAATTTTAACAGAAGTAGGGGCTATCATTTGTCCTGCTAGCCCATCCTTTTACAGTCACCCAAAAACCTTCGAAGAACTAGCAGCTACGGTGATTGACAGGGTATTAGATTTGGTTGGTATAGAACTAAAAACGTATCGTTGGTCAGAGACAAGTGAGCATCCTATTAAGTTAAGTTAAAGCTTAGTTAAAGTTTCTAATCATCCTATTTTACCACTCTCTAGGCGCTATCAATTCTTCTATATCTGCATTATCAAAACCGTGATTTTTGGCGATTTGCATAAAATCGTTAGCGATGCATTCCCTAGCAATTGTTTCTATTTCACTACCTTGTTTGAAGAACTCACGCTCTAGACTGTTGAATTTTTCGGTAGCTTGGTGGGTGAGTTCATAGAGCTGATCTAAATCTTTAGGATTGGTATCTCCAATTTCTTCTGACAAAGAAGTTAAAATATCTTTTCCTTTCTCCACTAAGTTCTGAGGATAATAACGATCGCTGGACATCCCTTTTAGGAAGTCATTTCTTTCCATTTTCATTACAAAGTTGTTTACTTAAAGGGTGAACTAATATTTTCATTCTCAATAAAGTAATTATCTGTTAAACTACTCAAAAAATCCAATAAATCTTCTTTTTCTTTTGTAGATAATTCAAAACCTTTGATATGGTAAGATTGCTGTGGGTGTTTCTTGCCCCCCATTTTATAATGCTCAATAACGGCATCTAAGTCTACCAAACTTCCATCATGCATATAAGGAGCAGACAAGGCAATATTGCGCAGAGTAGGTATTTTGAACAAGGCTAAATCCGCAGAATCGTTTGTCAGCCTTTGGCGACCAATATCACTGTATACTGCATATAGGCCATTATTTTCAAAATCAAAAGTAGAAAAATGTGGTGGCGGATGACATTCTCCACATTTTAATCGTGTACTCATGAACAAATCATATCCTCGTTGAGCCGATTTGCTCATTGCAGCAGTTTTATTATAATATGTATATAAATCATAATCGCTCTGTGTACTAATTAGCGTTCGTTCAAAGGCGGCTAGAGCTCGTGTAATCACAAAAGCATCGGGAGAACGCTCATAAGCCAACTGACTCAGACTATCATAAAAGGGATGTTCCTGTAGACGTTCTGCTAATAAAACCACATTGAAGTCGAACTCATTGTGTTCTTGTATAGGTACAAGGACTTGCATCTCTAGAGTGGGTACGCCTCCTTCTGAAGTAAAGTATGGGTTATAGGCAACATTTGTCAAGCTAGAAACATTGCGATTACCCCCACGTTGTTCTATTCCTTGAGTTGTGCTTTGATTATCGGCAAAAGCAAATGCTGCTTTGTGACAACTTGCACAAGATAAACTACTATCTCTAGATAAAATTGGATCATAAAACAAATGCCTACCTAGCTTTATTCTATTGGCAGTCATAGCATTATCCTCAGGTATAAAGAGTTCAGGGAAACCTTCTGGTAAGTTATTCCAAGTAACTGTATTGTTTTTTTGCTTAGATTTGCTGCAGCTCTGTACAAAGAAGCTAAAGCATAAAAGTATATAAAAAAATATAATATTATTTCTCATAAATCATTCATGTTCATACAAAATATCCTTATGCGATTCAATTACTTAACGTTTTTAGGATTTGTTTTGCTTATATCTTGTCAAACAAATTCACAATCTTCCGAAAATATAATTCCTAGAAATCCTAAATCTCATATTCTACAGGGAAAAAACACAATAGGTATCTATGATTTTGAACAGTTTCAACATTTTCTAAATGCAAAGAATGACACGACTTATGTGATCAATCTTTGGGCAACATGGTGTTCACCTTGTGTCAAAGAATTACCTGCTTTTGAAGCTTTACAAAAAAAATACGCTGACAAAAAAGTACGGCTTATCTTAGTAAGCATGGATTTTATAGATAAGTTAGAAGATAAGTTAGTCCCTTTTTTGAACGAAAAGAACTATTCCTCTGCCATAGAACTTTTAGTTTTGGATATGGATAATTCTCAAGATTGGATTGAGCAACTCGATCCTACTTGGGAAGGTACTATCCCTGCAACCATCATATACAACAATAAGAAACGCCAATTCTATGAACAGAGTTTTACGCACAAGGAACTAGAAACAGCCTTTTTAGATGTGTATGAGACTACTCTAAATTAAATTAGAACTACTCACTTACATAAATTTTGAATAAGCAAGGTTACAAAAAGTTTAAAATTCTTAGTAGTTTTGAGCTACTATAAAAGGACAAAGTAGATAAAAGTGCCCTAACCACCTAAGAGCTTGTCTAAAATTTATATAAGCTCTTAGACAGACCTCATTCAAATACTATGAATATTGAGTGGTTGACATTTTTAAATTATTCACATAAATAAAGTTGTAATCATGCGTAAATTAACTCTATGCATTGTAGCCTTGTTATTCACAGGGACATTCTCTAGCACATTTGCACAAAAAGGTATTGAAGTTGGTGCTTATTTCACTCCAGGTAGCCCTTGGATCTTAAACAGTGATGACTTTGATAATGGTAATCAATTAGATTTTAGAGGAACTTTTGGTTTCTTAGTAGGAGGTACTGTTGGATATAACTTCTCTGATAAAATGGGTATCCAAACAGGTTTAGGTTATGCTAGCTTAGGCCAAAATTATATCACTGCTTTTGATGGTATTACAAAAGAGAATCAATACACTTATAGTCGTTCTCTAAGTTATTTACGTTTACCTGTTTTGTTCAAACTAAATGGATCAACTGACAAACTTGCAAGTATGTATCTTCGAATTGGTCCTCATTTTGATTTCTTATCTTCTGCTACATATACAGGAGAAACTCTAACTTCAACTGTTGAGTATGATATGACAGCTTACACAAGTTTATTAGGCCTAGGTACAACCTATACCAACATATACAAAAAATTAGTAGTTGGTTTGACATTTGAAGTTGGTGGACAGATTAATATCAATGAAAACATGAAAATTATCACTCTATTTCATTTAGAAGGATCTTTTACGAATCCTGAAGGAGATGATGCTAGCCAAATAAACAACCTCATTGAACCAGGAGCGACAACTTTGTCAGGAGCTACAATTCCTACATACCCAAATGAACAAGGAAGAACAGGAAATGCATGGAATGTAATGGCAGGTTTGACTATTGGATTTAACTATGTTATTGCAGTAGACTAATCTTGAAATAGATACTAGAGTTCTAATTCTCAAAAATTCGTGAGAATTAGAAATTGAATCCTGAAGCGGAAAATCACTATTGATGTGGTTTTCCGCTTTTATGTTTTAGTTAAATTTTTAATGAACAAAACGGAGTTGTAATTCGCTACAGTGAGGCACTGTGAAACAATCCTTGAAAAGCTCAACATAGTCAAAAATTGACTAAAGATAACTATGAGAACAACTTAGAACGTTCAGCTTTTAATATATTGTTTAGCAAATACTTAGAGTTTTACGTAACTTTAAGTTAGAGATATTTTAAGTAAGCAGATAACCACAATTAATTTGTATTTAACCCTGAAGGGCTCAACGAAGTAAACCCCGAAGGGCTCAACGAAGTAAATTGTGTCCATCTACTTAACTCCTTTATTTTATTTTGATAGTTTGTAAATAACAAATTCATGGTCTACTCACACAAAATTCATCCTTAAAAAATGTCTATATATCATCTAAACAAGCAATTTTTTCTATTGCTAACTGTCTTGTTTTGTTATCAGAGTCAGATACAAGCTCAAGATTATTATCCATCAGAAAAAGCCTTAAAGAATAGTCCTGAATGGGTACAAGAAATGTTTTCATCCAATCCAAATATTTGGAAAACTCGAGCACTAAAAGAACAATATGATAGAGCACATAACTTTGAGAAAACCTCTTATAGCCAATACTTCAAGCATTGGTGGCGGCGTTATCGAGATCTAGCAGATCAGGAAGGTTATATCAAGTTGCCTACTCCCGAACAAATGGCGATTCAACGCCAAAGATATATTGCTAAACAAGGTACACCAAAGAGTACTACTTCTACCTGGCAGTTACTTGGTCCGTCGAGAGTCTATGACAATAGTGGTCAAAAAATAGGACGTCAAACAAATGTTCGAAGTATCAATATAGCAGCTTCCAATCCTAATATTCTCTACTGTGGTACAGAACCAGGTGAACTCTATAAGAGTGTAGATGCTGGAGAGACTTGGTCTAATGTATCCTATAATGTATCCACCTACAGAGCAATTACTGCAATAGCTATAGATCCTAGTAATCCTAATATTGCCTATGCAGGTGGTGAAGAAGGTCGTTTGCTGAAAACAACAGATGGTGGAGGAAGTTGGTCTGATATTTATAATACTAATTGGAATCAAATTCACGAAATCTTGATAGATCCTAGTAATCCCCAGATCTTATTTATGGCAAGTAGTTCAGGGCTATATAAAAGTAGTGATTCAGGAGCAAACTGGAGCCTAGTGATTAGTGGAATAGTTTACGATATAGAATTCAAGCCTAATAATAGTACCATTGTTTATGCCTTGAGAAACAATGTAAGTCAGGTAAGATGTGACTTTTATAAGTCAATAAATAATGGAGATAACTGGACAATTCAAAACACAGGGTGGTATAACTCTAACGATCCAAACCGAACTAGTTTGGGAGGACGATTATCAGTCAGTTTAGCAAATCCTAATCGTGTTTATGCCTATCTTATTGGTAATGCCAAAGCTGATGATAATGGTTTCATCGGACTTTTTAGAAGTGATGACGAAGGAGCTAGTTGGAGCCTACCAGGTGGTCAAGTTGGTGGTCCTTATGATAATATACATCCTAATTTAGCCTCTAATTCAGGAAACGAAAATGGATTTCATCAAGGGTTGTATAACTGTGCTCTAATTGTTAATCCTAATAATGCTGATCAAGTTTTGGTAGGTGGTTCTAATCTTTGGCGTTCTACAGATGGAGGAGCCACATTTGTCGCACAAGCTGGTTATATCGCCAACAATCTAAATATTCATGTAGATCAACAAGATTTTAGGGCTTTGGGCTCTACAACTTGGATTGCCAATGATGGAGGAATCTATAAATCAAATGATTTTTTCTCAAACAATAGCGAAAGTAAAATGTCAGGTGTACATGGAGCCGAATTTTGGGGCTTTGGTAGTGGCTGGAATGAAGATGTCTTGGTGGGTGGTTTGTATCATAATGGTGTTGCCGTTCGACATGAGAACTATCCTGACAAGGACTTTCTTTCTATTGCTGGTGGTGAACCTCCTACAGGTTATGTAAATCCTAGCGACAATAAACTAATCTACTCTTCTTATCCAGGTATTGCAAGAATACCCAATACCATTACGGGCAATATTGCTTACCTAGGGAATATGGGAATGTCTCCATATGAGCGTCCTTGGGCTGCTGAGAGTAGTGAGTTAGAGTTTGATCCACGTTGTTATAATCATGCTTATTTGGGTAATGATCATCAATTGTGGAAAACAACAGATGGTGGTCTTAGCTTTGCGCTAATACATAGCTTCGGTAATAATCCTGATATGGATCTAAGTAAGATTGAGGTCTCCCGACAAAATCCTGATGTCATCTATGTCTGCCAGTCTCGTTGGTATGGTGTCAGTAGCCCCACTAAACTATGGAAAACAACAGATGGTGGACAAACCTGGATAGAGCTCAATATGCCATTTGCTGCGAATCAGAGGCTTATGCTTATTACATCTGATCCTAGAGATGCCAATACCTTGTGGCTTGCATTCTCCTCCACTTCTCAGCTTTGGTTTTCTAATAATAATGATGGGAATCGTGTATTCAAAACAACAGATGGTGGACAAACCTGGACAAACTTGACCACCCCTACACTTGATGGAGAATCTTGTCATGACTTGGTTCATATTGGAGGAACCGATGGTGGAGTCTACTACTGTTCTCAAAATGCTATTTTTTACAGAAATAATACAATGAGCGATTGGGTTTTGGATAATAGTGGTCTTCCTCTGGTCATTAGCACCAATATAGCAAAGCCTTTTTACAGAGATGGAAAAATCCGCATAGCCACTTATGGAAAAAGTATTTGGGAAAGTCCTTTGCATGAAGCCCCCTCCCAACCTATTGCCCAAATCATGGTAGATAAACTGGAACAGAATATTTATCAAGCCTGTCCTACCGATAGTTTCTATTTTGATGATTACTCTATGCTCAACTATGCTGGAGCAAGCTGGTCTTGGACATTTGAAAATGGTTCGCCTGCAAGTTCTTCTATACGCAATCCTAGTGTTTTATTTTCAAGTACAGGTACTCATTTGGTAACCTTGACTGTCACCGATGCTAATGGAGTTTCAGATATTGATTCGCTGTATATCCGTGTTAATAATGCCACTCCACCTACCTTTGTTGCAGAAGATTTTGAATCATCCTCTATGAGTTTTACGATTGTGAATTATGATGATGATCTGACATGGGAAATTAATACCGATGATAACGGTGGATATGGTCTGAGCCAAAATGCCGTGGTTATCAATAATTATTATGGTACAGCAAATACAAGTGATGATCTTAATACTTTTGCAGATTTGTCTAACGCTTCAGAAGCTTGGTTATATTTTGATTTGGCTTATGCCAAGTATTCTAATACTTATATAGATACACTCGAAGTTTTAATTTCTACAGACTGTGGCCAAACCTTTAGCTCTATCTATGAACAAACTGGTCATGATCTTGCAACAGCACCCAATAATAATAGTCCTTTTGTACCTGCAGCCAATGAGTGGCGTACAGATAGTTTGAGTTTAGATAACTTCATAGGACAAGAAATCTTGCTAACTATACGAAATAAATGTGGTTATGGGAATCAACTTTGGTTGGATAATATTAATGTCTCAAGCCTTTCTATTCCAAGTAGTAGTATAATCACAGCAACTGAAGTACCTGACCAATGGCTTGTTTACCCCAACCCGGTTAAGCGATGCAACACTATTCAAATTCAGACGAATTCTCTTGAGACTCTAAGGTTTGAGCTCTATGATAATCGAGGTAGAATGATGCTCAATCAAGAGGTTCAAAAGCTAGACCGTATTCTTGTACCTAGACGGCTTAGCCCTGGTATTTATTTCTATAGAATTGAAGGAAAACATAAGATGTATCAAGGTAAAATTAGTGTACAATAGGTAGTGATAGTTCGTTGATTTTTTAATTTTCTTACAAACCTTGAAAAGCTCAATGCAGTCAAAAATCAACGAACTATTTATAGCTAGCCGATTAAGTAAATTTTCACAGAAATACTTAACATGATACCTGTGGTAGTCTTAAAAGCTAAATGATTCTATCGCCTTATATTCTTTGAAAATTGAGCCTTTTTCCTATTTTTTTACTATTCTTGTTTGAGAATAACAATTCGTTGATTTTTTCTAGCTGTGCTGATTGGTTCTTACTACTTGACAATCAATATTTTAAAAATCTTAAGTAATTTTAAAAACACTTCTAATTATCAATTAGTTACAAATCCCTTAAAGACTCTAAAAGCTAAAAATTAACAAACTAAAGCTTTATGAAAAATCATAAAAATAAAGCCTTAAAAATCATTTTTAATGAACTTATTAGATCTACTTATTAAGACTGATTACACCGAATGGGCTATGATCATATTCTTCTTGTTGAGTACTATACTATTGATATTGCGAATACATTGGGGGTGGTTTATCATTCTGCTTTATGTTATTTCGAATACCTCACTTTTAATCTACATGGATGTGTTTGGCTGGAATTTTCTTTTGCCGAATTTTGTTCTACTCTTCAGCTCTATACTTGGATGGTATAAGTGGTCCACTGAACTCAAACAAAATTTCGTCCAAGAATCTGATATCTTAGATTCCACGTTAACAAAATCTAATCAATTGATCTTAGAAGAAGCTCCAATAAAACACATTGTTTTAGGGCTTCTCCTATTAATAGTTATATCCATTATCTCCCTAGTAACTAAATCAACTATTTTGGGTTTAGAGTGGTATTTAGAATTTGATTGGATTATATATGAAATCTTATATATTGGTACTCTTTGTTCTTTTATTGGTTTAGCCTTCAAATACATTGAAAGTTGGCTTTGTCTATTGGTATTTGAAATCCTACTTACAATATCATCATTAATTTCTTTTATAAATGATCGTACTGGTATTTTCTATGTTGTTATTGGTGTAATATATATTATCTTATATCTAATAGGTATTGTAACTTGGAATAAGATCTATGCTAGCCAAAATCAAAAAAACTTGGTGTAAGTTTAATTCTAGTGACTAAGTAGCCTTTTAGCTTTCATATTACGATTTAGAATAAAATTTAGACCTACTCTGAATATTTCTACCTATTAAAAAGAAATGTCATAATAAAGTGCAGGAGTTATTTGACGGATCAAGACAGATACGGAGAATAAAAACCAGTCTTTACACAACAGGCATTATTGAATTTCGCATTAATTCCCATTTCACATATGGCTGAACGTCTTTCCTATATCATTCCTCAGATTCAGACTCAAAACAGAATCTTTATCATAGCAGACATACAGGGTTGTTATGATACCCTAAAATTATTGATCGAAGGGCAACTCAAGCTCCAAAAAGAAGACTATATTATATTTCTTGGCAATCTTATCAATAAAGGCAAGGACAGCAAAAAGGTATTGGATTATATTATCAAACTGAAGAGGCAGTTTCCTAATATCCATTGTGTAAAGGGGAATCACGAACAAAAATTACTTTTGGCTTTTGGATGTGGATTTGAGTTTTTCGAGAAGTATTTAGCAGACTATAATAGTGAAGATTTATTGGATGGAGATATTTATGAGTACATTGATCTCTGCGCATCTATGGAACTTTGTATTCAAGTTAATGACTATCTATTGTCGCATTTAGGGTTCAATGCATTTGTGCGTACACCTGCTACAGATACACGTGCGCTCTTCTCTGATTTTGATATTCACTTGGATGAGCATCCAATGTTTCAAGTACATGGGCACGATTCAAGTTCTGTAGCTCAAATTTTAGCTAATATCAATCAACAAACAACTGTTTTGAGTATTGATGCAGGTTGTGTTTATACCGAAGATGAAGATCTAGGTTATTTGTGTTGTTTAGAGTTGAATAGCCAAGAATTATTTGTACAGAAGAATATAGAGGTCTTAGAAGCTTAATACTTTTGTAACATCAATAATTGAATATTTTTAATCGAATCTTTTATTGGTGCAGAGCTAACCTTGAAGGACTCTATGAAGTAAACCCCGAAGGGCTCAGTGAAGTTAAACTCCCTTTTTATTGCTGTGGAGCTAAGCAAAAAGTGCTCAGTGAAAGGAATCAGCCTAATTCTAATTCTGCTTTAAAAATTCTTTCAAGTCAGGATATTGCTCTTCATATCTTTTTACTCCAGTTCTATCTTCTAGTGGATAACCATCAATATAAGGTACAATCTTAGCCTCCGAAAAACCCTGCTCTCTAACTAAACTCAAAATAGTTTCTGCTTCAATATAAGTTTTACTAAACCCTACAAAATACTTGATTTTATCCTCTTTTAGCCCTTTTTCTGCAGTCAACCCAGATAATACACTCAATAAAGGATGTTCTAAGATATTAGCTGTTTTACTCAAAAAAATCTTGTATGTCAACCCCTCAATTCCCCCCTCATAGGCAACACCTTCTCCCATTGCCATCACGGCACTTACCATAATCTCTTTCTGTTGGATATGAATCGCATTGGTATCTAATTTGTGCAAACTTAGTTTTAATCGACAATTCATCTTTCTTCCACTAATATTAGTATTCACTGCAATTGGGTAACTATGTCCACAGCCATGTATTCGAATTTGATCTTCTTCAATTCCTAATTTAACCAATTCTCTAGCCAAAGTTTCTCCCTGCTTAACACTCATAAATAGATCATAACTAGGTGTACCTGTTTTATCACTATGAGCAGTAATTGTATAAATAGTATTAGCCGCAGAAGCTTTTGTATTCATTTTTTTAATTGTATTGAGCATAACCTGTGTTCCTTTCATCTCTCCTGTTTCTCGGTCATAAAAAATAGGGGAAACTGTAAAGGTATCTTTATGTATAACCTTCGCTATAGTATCTTCAGGAATCACTAGGTCGACCAACAACTTGCTAGTATCTGGAGCAACCAATAACTTGGCAAAATTTAGTGTCTCGATCTTCAATTCTTCCTCTACAGGCTGTCTAAAATACACCGTATAGAGATCTAAGCCACCTTTACTCCCATTTCTATCCGAGCTGACATGTGCCTGCATTCCATCATTCTGCAAACGGAAGAACAAATCATCTCCTGGTGAATTGATTGGGTTTTTCAAAGAAATGGCCTTCTTCCAAGCTAGTTCTCTAAGTGAGAATTCAGCTCTAAAAACATCGTATCCCCCAATACTATTCTTACCATTAGAACTAAAATATAAGACTAAACCGTTCTTGGCTAGAAAAGGAGTCGCTTCATCATGGGGGGTATTGATTTCCGGGCCCAAATTTACGGCAGTAGCCCAAGAACTATCTTTATCTAAATAAGTGTAGTATAAATCTTTTCCTCCGTAGCCTCCGATTCTACTACTAAAAAACAGCAGGGAATCCTTGTATAAGTAAAAGTCTTCTGCATCGGAGAAGGTATCTAAAACTGTTTGAGCAAAAGGTAGGGCTACTTTTAAGGTATCTTTATCAAAATTATCTACATACAAGCGATTTTCTTGAGCATAAACTACAGCATATCCTTGATCAATAAAATTAACCAAACATTCATTTTTACTAGGATCACAATAGCGTTTTGCTAATCTTTTTCCATTTTCCCAATTACCATAGCGCAATTGAGAGCTATACATGTTAGTAATTGGACTAGGTCTAGCAAACTGATCCTTTGGAGAACGCAATGTATCTATTGCTGCTTTAAATTGAGTAGAATTATAATAGATATGTTGAGGGAAACGTAGACATTTCACTATAGCATACTCATCCCAAATCGTATTAATATCTCCTGTGGGAGTAATAATTACCTTAGCGTTATCAAAAGCTCGTTGATTACCATTGACACATTGCAAAATCAGATGTTTGGTATATGCTCTACGTGCTGCATATTTTTTGCCCAAGCCCAGTCGTCGAATATAAGCCTTGTAAGATAGGGCAGCTTTTTCGTAAGCTGCTATCATATGATAAGCTCTAGCTTTGTACCAATAGAGTTCTAAATCAGGTCGTTCTTCTTTTTTTTCGTAACTCTGTAAATACTCCAAAGCTTTTTCGTAAGCTCCAGTATGAAAATGAGCTACACCAAGTTGATATTGATAATCTGATTTTTGTTTTTGCTCAAATAATTCTTGCAATACAGGGATAGCTGCTGCATAATTTTCTGCTTTATAATATTGCTTGGCAAACTCTTTTTGAGACTGTGCATACACAGTTGTTGAAAGAATTGTCCCAATCCACCCTAGACATAATAGCAATTTTATTCTACTCATAAATGATCGGATATGCAGTTTGAGTTGATGAAGTTATTTTCGATTTTGAACTGCAAAAATAAGATCTTTATTGATGAAGTTGTCCAAAAATCACATTCATCGTATCAAATCCACTAATTTCATTCATTTTTTTGGCTTTTTCTCACCAATAGTACCTACAATAGCATAGTCAACCAGTAGTTGACGATCTTACTCTAGCTTTTTATACGAGAAAGGAACCCTGTACTATCAAACCTCTTATTCTATCAGAACTCCAAGGAATCCTCTAAAAAATCTCCATAAAGTGCACCATGCCCCCCACAATAAGTAAGAATTGAGTTATAGAATATTTTAATACTTAGTGACTGTTTTTTTTCCTTGGCTATCCCATTCCAACCACTTTCCGGTCTTTTGATTTTCCTTATATTCACCTTTGCTCTTGGACTTACCACTTTCGTAATACTCTTCCCAAATTCCCTGTTTTTGATTACTACTATCGTAATTTCCCTTAGCTTTTAGTTCTCCTGTTTGATAATATTCCTCATAGGGTCCAACAAAACTCTCCGCAGTGATACTTCCTTTACGTTGCAGCTGTCCATTATCAAAATACTCTACAAATTCACCTTGTTTTTGATCACTAAAATACCTGTAGACATTAGCTATTTGTCCATTCTCATAGTAGACTGTCCACTGATTTTCTTTCTTACCATAACGATATGTTCCTATTTCCTTCTTAGCCCCATTCTCGTAATAAGTTGCATATTTTCCATTTTTCTTATCACTAGCATAAGTAATCAACTCTGCTTTTATCTCATTTTCATGATAATGAATCCACTCTCCCTCCTTTTTACCATAACGATCATATACTCCAGTCGTACTCAATCGTCCACTATGATACCAAGCCTTATAATCATC
>JAKVCT010000589.1 GCA_022448995.1 Saprospiraceae bacterium | reverse complement strand
AATGCAAAAGAAACTTATGCTAATACTTTATCTAATTATTTATTAGATTCAGGTACAATAAAGGAGCAATTAGAGTCTAGATTAAAGTCAATTTTCTTAGAAGCGGGCATCGTTGATGGAGAAATGACATTTAAACCATTAAGAGGAATACATGATAATAAAATAGTTAAGGGGAAAGTCTCTCTATTTTACTTAGTGGATACAATGAATAAGAATATAGATATTATGCGCCATGCGGTAGATTCTCCTTCAGATTATTTATCACAACCATATGGGGATGGTTCCTTAGTGGATGCGTTTCAAGCAGACTTAGATCGTCAATTAAAAAACAGAGAAAAGACAAACGATTTAAAAGAACAACATGATGTTGAATTAGGTAATCCTGAATCTGTTCAAAAAATTCTTTAAAAAATAAGAGAAGTGGATAATTTTTTTTTGTATTCAAAATATGTTTATCACAAAGAAGGTGTAAAAGAAGGAGTTGATATAATAAACAGCCATTTTGCTAAAAGACATAGACAAGAAGTAATCGAATTGGGAAGTTATGATGTAGCAGAAAAAAATAAACGTCGAAAAGCAACATTAGATTTTGAGTCAACAATAGGATATTATCTTAATGACTATCAAAATCTTATAAAATATATAAGAGTTGATTATGATGTTTTCTTTTCAGAAGTTTGGGATATTTTACCTTGTTGGTCTACATTCTCTTTGTTAAGGATACCTGAAGCTAATCTTTCTAAAGAGATACAAAATAAAGTTCTTAGTTTACTCTATCAATCTGTGAAGGAAGGTTGGATTAGTATTTTAGGAATAGATTCTGAACCTAGAAATATCTCCATATTACATAGTGGACGATGTTACATAGATTCTATACCTCTGATTACTAAATACCATAATAGACTTGGCGAAGAATTAAGCAATATCTTTGTAGATCAATGTTATATAATAGAGGAAAATACGGAATTTGTGCATCCAGATAATTTTTGGAAATTCCAAGTAATTAATAATCCTAGAAAGGTTGTTCATATATTATTGTATACTATATTTGAATATTACTACACCACAAATGATCAATTACATAGACGCACCTTATATGTTCGCGAAGCACGACATTTTGCTAAAGCTGCTGTCGAAAGTATTCAACTGCTTTGTGATTCCTTAACTAAGGAAGAATTAATGTATTATCCCAAATATGCTGGTTATACATCTGTAATTGATCCTAAACAATGGCTACTAGACTTAGTATCTATATTGCAAGGAAAGAAGCATATTACTACATTGCAAGGTAAACGTCTACTAGAATTAAGGTAAAGTTTTTTATACTGAAGGTGTTAATAATGTAAAAAAGCAGTGAAGCTTGATAGGAACTTCACTGCTTTTTCTTTATTTTTCATAAGGGAAATATATCGGTAGCAATACCTGTGAAAGTAGTGGTTGGGCTGAATACGAAGTATTATGGACAGGTGATTTACTTAGAGAATGATAATTTTAAGAAGCCGAATGAGCAGGAGAATAGTGATGAGAATGATACAGATGGAGAGAATAATGTAGATCCGAATGATCCGAAGGAGAAGCAGCAAAATGGAGAAGAGGTGGAATCCAATAAAGAGGATAAAAACGAAGAGGAAGAGGTAGAAAAACTAAGTCCCAAAGAGCAGCGCAAATGTGACAAGGCACAGGATGAACTAGAGCAAATCTTTTCGGCTTTAGCCGATAAAGAATATGATTCTTTAGAGGATTTATATAATGCAACCAAAGCTAAAGCGCGCGAGCTCAAACCAGTATATCGCAAGCGTTTTGCGAAGAAAATTGAAGTGAATGTGGATGTCTTGAATAGTTTTCAAGGGGTGCAGGCAACGGGTAAGATAGACTTG
>JAKVCT010000588.1 GCA_022448995.1 Saprospiraceae bacterium | reverse complement strand
TTCTTTTCTTAGGAAGAAATATATCAACAGCTAGTTTTACTTCATCGGGCATGGTTACATACTGAGAAGAATACTCAAAACCTTTGTAGTTTTTTGTGGCATATCCCGAATATTTGCCTAATTGACTAATTTTAGTTCTACCTTTAGAAGGTTGTTTGGTGTGCTGAGACACTGGTATAGTAAAGGAACATAAAAAGAAAATTAGAACTTTGGTAAAAACTCTTTTTGAGAAGTGATGTGGAAGCATAACAAATAAAGATTTTGATAAAGAAGTTGTTCAGGAATATACTGTTGACTTTCTCAAAAACGCTTTATTTTAGTCAAAACTATTGCCTATTGGATCGAAAGTTATTGAAAAATTATTCTTCAAAACCTTGAAGATCATTCTTGATTAATATATCGAGCTGTGTTCTGAGATTGACTGTGGTACAATAACTAATTCTAAATAAACTAAACAAATATTCAAATAATTTATTATTTAATGGAGTTCCTTGCCTAGCTTATCGTTCAAAAGCTTGGATTTATGCAGTAATAGTCCTAGCTTAAGTCCAATAATCTAAGTAGTAATTACAATAGTAGGGGAAGAGGGACAGGACTACCAGAGTATTCATTTGTTCTTAGAAACAAAACCTATATGCATAATCAATTTAACACATATAAACGACTAAGAATATTTGAACGTAGCAAACTTACAGTTGATGGTGAATATTTTACTAATAAGCACTGGGAAGCCCTTCTGATACTAAATGAAGTAAATGGTGGACGATATTTTAATGTAGGTTATAATTATTTACAGTGGGGGAGTTATGTAGGAATTATACAAGTGCAAGATTTAACCTTGGAAATTTTACCGAAGCTAGATCAGCTTTATACTAGTGCTAGCAGTGAGGATTCATCTTGGCAGGCTCTATTACTTGATATGCTAGTAATTTGTAATAAAATTAGTCTGCATTTATTGGGCAAAACTTTTCAGCATAAAGTTCAACACCGCGACTTGCTGTATATTTATTTAGAACTATTTTTGATAGAACTAGAGGAGCTATGGAAATCTGGCTGGAGTAAGTTATATCAATCTGAGGACAGCAATACAAGCTCCTGGAAAGGACAATGGAAAATAGCTCAACACCTAAATAAGAATTTATGCCATAAATCAAGGGTTTATACTAGAAAAGTAGATTACAGCATAGATCATTCTGTACATCTTGTCTTACGAGAAGCAATGAAGGTTGCACTCTATCACAGTTCTTCTCTAGAGCATCGGCAAAGATTTATTCGGCTATTAAAGAGCTTACCCCAGGAGAATACTTCAATGATTCAAGTCGTCATAGACTGGAAACAGATCTTTGGCTTATTACAAACAAGAAAGCTTAGATCTTATCAAAGTTCTGTAGATCTTGCACAGATGATCCTGCAGAATAAATCCCCAAATTTTAGCGCTGGAGGATACACTTCATTAGGAATCTTATTTGATATGAATAGGCTGTTTGAAGAGTATATCTACATGCTATTAAATTCTAAATCTAGATACTTTGGCTATACTGTAGAATGGCAGCCACAAGTAATATTTTGGGGAACCAAACAGCTAAGACCTGATATCCTTATAAAGAGAGGAACAAAGTGTTGGGTTATCGATACCAAATGGAAAATACCTAAAGGAGGAATACCGACAGATAATGATCTTCGGCAGATCTATACGTATACGGAGGCTTTTAATGCCGAACAAGGCGTACTACTGTATCCAAGAGCAACATCCCACACAAATAAAACTCATACATTCTTGAATAAGAAAATATCAAGAGAAGAGAAGAAAGGGAGTGTTTACTTTTTTGACCCATTTGCCAATAAAAATAGCCCATCTGTTCCCGATGAGATTGAAAA
>JAKVCT010000587.1 GCA_022448995.1 Saprospiraceae bacterium | reverse complement strand
GACGAGGCTTTTTAACGAAGTGCAGTACAAAAAGGCTGATTGAATTAAATACAAATTAATTGTGGCTATCTACTTATAATACTGAACCTCCCTACTTAATACTGAAACAGCCTAAAAAAGCATCACCAACTCGCGTCAGCAATGCTCCATAATATTCAAATCGTAAAAATGGTTAAATTATCAATCTATTGATTCTTTCTACTTCTCAAGCGAATGATTGGAATAATCATTTCCTCTAGAGAAATTCCACCATGTTGAAAAGTATCATTATAATACTTGTTATAATAGTTGTAATTATTTGGATACAAGAAGAAACGATCACTTTTGGCAAAAATAAAGGTTGAACTTACATTAGGTCTTGGCAATTTTGCCTGATGTGGTTTACGCACATCAAATACATCCTTTCGGTCATATTGTAAATTCTTACCGACCTTATAGCGAAGATTAGTTGTAGTTTCACGATCACCTACTACTCTAGAAGGCTGACTCACACGAATACTTCCATGATCAGTTGTGATAAACAACTGTACATCTCTATCAGAAATCTCCTTCAACGCATTCCACAAAGAAGAGTTAGAGAACCAAGACTTGGTCAAGGAACGATAGGCTTTTTCATCACCTGCCAACTCTTTTAAGATATCCATCTCGGTACGTGCGTGAGAAAGCATATCAATGAAATTATAGACAATAGCAGTTACATCATTATTCAGATAATTGTGAATATTATCTTCTAATGCTTTTCCATCTTCTGTATTGGTTATTTTGACATAGTCATACTTGATTGGCTTGCGAAAAACACGACGAATTTGCTCCCCTAAGAGTTGTTTTTCATACATATTTTTCCCACCCTTTTCCATATCATTCAACCACCAATCTGGATAATATTCTTCAATTTCACTAGGCATAAGTCCCGAAAAAATCGAGTTTCGACTGTATTGTGTAGTTGTCGGTAAGATACTGTAAAAATGGTCTTCTTCTTCTACCTTGTAATACTCAGAAATAATTGGTTCGATAATCTTCCACTGATCATAACGCAAATTATCTAATAAGACCACAACAGTTGTTGTCTCGTTATTAATATCTGGAAAAATCATAGAGCGCATCAAATCATGAGACATCACTGGTGCTTCATCGTCGTTATGCAACCAATTGGTATAGTTGCGAGAAATAAACTTAGAGAACTCTGAGTTTGCTTCATCCTTTTGAGTCGCTAGGATTTCGGCCATATTGGTAGTATTAGATTCCTCTAGTTTTAATTCCCAATAGACAATTTTCTTATAAATATCAGCCCAACCTTGATGATCCAGCTTGCTATTCATTTCCATAAAAATCTTACGGAATTCTTGCTGATAATCAATAGCTGTTTTCTCACGCACTAGTCGATTAGCATCTACTAATTTACGCAAAGTGGATAAAATCTGAACAGGATTCACAGGTTTGATCAAATAATCACTAATCTGAGAACCAATAGCTTCTTCCATTACACCTTCCTCCTCATTCTTAGTAATCATTACAATTGGAATATTAGGAGCAAGCTGCTTGATCTGGGATAAGGTTTCTAAACCTGTAATTCCAGGCATACTCTCATCCAAAAATATAATATCTATTGCCCCCATATTGTCCTCAACTTCCTCTATAGCATCGTGTCCATTGGTAACGGTAGTAACCTCATATCCTTTTTTTTCTAGAAACATGATCTGAGGCTTCAATAAACGAATCTCATCATCTGCCCATAAAATCCTAATCTTATCCATATCTTATATATTATCATTAATTTCTTGTGAGTAATGTATTGGTTGATCTTGTAAGTAGGTGGACGTAATTAATTTTATAATAATTCACAAGATTTTTTGATGCTGAACGAGGCGAAAACCCCGAAGGG
>JAKVCT010000586.1 GCA_022448995.1 Saprospiraceae bacterium | reverse complement strand
TCAATAGCTATGGCTATTCACTCGAAAAAGAGGCTTATCTATTGAAAAAAATCTACTCAGATTACCTAAAAATATAATTTTAAACATGTTCTAAGATGCTTTTGTATTCTCTATTATTCAATCATTATATATTTGCAATGAAACAACTTTTCACTTTTTTACTTCTATTTTCGATTACCTACACTAATGCCCAAAGCTTTGAATGGGCGAAGTCCTTTGGTAGTCAATCTGTCGATTATGGTTATAGCACTGTCACTGATATTAATAACAATGTCTATACCACAGGTTTTTTTAGAGACACTACAGATTTTGACCCAGGTGCAGGTGTTGACATTCACATTCCAGTGACACCTGGAGCAGATGATATTTATGTTCAAAAATTAGATGCTAATGGTAATTATATTTGGACAAAAACGTTTGGAGGTACTTCTAACGATAAAGGACTTGGTATTACTATAGATGCAAATGGTGATATCTGTGTAGTTGGCCACTTTATCAATACCGTAGATTTTGACCCAGGTATAGGTGTAGATATGCATACTTCAACATCTCTTGGTCAACAGGATGTATTTGTACTAAAGCTTGATGCAAATGGTAATCATCTATGGGCTAAAACCTTTGGAGGCACTCAAAATGAATATGGATTTAGCATAGCAACAGATGCAAATAATAATGTTTATACTACTGGTATTTTTAGAGGTACGGTAGATTTTGACCCAGATTCTTTAGCTACTAATAACTTGGATGCTGTTGGGCTTAATGATGCATTTGTCCATAAGCTAGATGCTTCTGGAAATTTTGTATGGGCTAAGACCTTTGGAAGTACCGATCATGATTTATGCCAAAGTATAACTATAGATGCATCTGGAAATCCTTGTGTTACAGGCTACTTCAAAGATACCGTGGATTTTGATCCAGGTCTAGGTGTTGATAGACACATTCCTCATAATTTGGGATACAATGATGTCTTTGTACAAAAGCTAGATCCGAATGGAAATTTTGTATGGGCTAAATCGTTTGGAGGCTCTGCTGATGCCTTTGATGTTTTTCGCCTCTCAGAGTATGGCCAAAAAATTGCAATTGATTCTGAGAATAATATCTATCTTGCTGGAGAATTTGAAGATACCGTTGACTTTGATCCAGGAGCTAATACCCAAAATATGATTAGTTATTCTTCATCCTATGAAGATGCTTACGTTCTAAAAATAGACTCCAACGGTAACTACTTATGGGCGCATCAGTTTGGAGGTGTTGTAGGAGCTCATTGTGGAGGAATTGATACAGATGTTAATGATTTTGTTTATGTAGCGGGCAGCTATGGAGGTACGGTAGATTTTGATCCTACTGCCAATATAGATAATCAATCATCTAATGGAAGTGCTGATATTTTTGTCTTAAAACTTGATAAGAATGGAAATTATCTATGGTCTGAGTCCTTTGGAGCCACCAGTTTTGATCTTGCAACTGGACTAGCAGTAGACAACTCAGGTAAAGTTCTCATTACAGGTACCTATTCAAATACTATCACGTTTAACACTAGTTCTGGTTCTATCACTATTACTGCTCAAGGTTTTAATGATGCCTATGTCATTAAGATGCAAGACATGCCACTTTCTAATCCATCTATTGAAACTAAGGATCAACTAAATGCCATTTCAATATATCCCAATCCAACAACAGGCCAATTGACTCTTGATGTAGGTAAAAACTACCAAGATTTGAGTATAGCTGTCTATTCTACTACTGGTCAATTGATTCAACATCAAAATACTAACAATCAAAAACTTGTCAACCTTAGTCTTGAAGGTAATACGGGCATTTACTTCGTAAAAATTCAAACATCGCAGCAACTTATTGGTCAATTTAAAATCTTAAAACACTAATTATAAAAAT
>JAKVCT010000585.1 GCA_022448995.1 Saprospiraceae bacterium | reverse complement strand
GAGATGCTGAAGTTATAGACGCGATAGAAACTATTGTTGAACGGGGCTTATTAGATGTTCCAAAATATGCGGATCTTACTATTAGTGAAGCAGCAGCATTAACAAGGCTTACAATGAATTATGGGTTTACCTTAAGTGATGCATTAGTTTCCGGTAATCTAACAAGTTTTCAACAAGTGATGGTTAATTTGCTAGATAATGCTTATACAAAATTACCGATTCATACAGAATCAAGTATATTATTTAGATTGGAGTTTAGGGAAGCTAGTGAAATAGCGGCATGGTCTGAAGGAGTAAAATTGGATTATCCCAATTTTATTTCTACTGCAAAGTCAACAGAGAGTAGCTATATAGATGGAGGAAGTTTTAATAATGTTTTGTTCAAAGTTAATAATGACAATTCATCTATTATAGATATAGAGGATTTTTCTATATACAATGGTGATTTCAATAATGAAATGGAAGCCTTAGTATTAAGGGGAAAGAAGTTAGAAATTAAATCTATAGTACAAGAGAACCATCCAGATTTAGAAGACTGGTTGTTAAACGACCAGATGAATCCATCAGGCTCTGCTACAATAACTACAATAATAGTGGATATTATAGATTAAGTATTTAACCAGTAACTGGTCGGGATGTTGTTCTTATAATAGATTATTATGAGGAATATAATAAAGGCAATTGTAAAGGAAATTTTGAGTGATAAAACATATAAGGTGGAGTCAAAAGATGGTACTGTTTTAATAGCAACATTATCTAGTAAAGCTAGTCGCTATTTATCTTATGATATATATGTAGGGGAAGAAATAGCTATAGAGGTATCACCATATGATGAAACGAGAGGTAGAATCGATCCAAGGTTTTGGAAAAGACCTCCATTATCATCATGATTCCTGTTCGCTCAGCCTCACTTCCCTGATTGTTCATACTGAGGATGGCAAAGAGATTGTTTGAAAAAGAAGTTAAAAAGCCTTTACTTTAGGATAAATACGCACTCTGACAAAGAAGTCGGAAAATCGAAATATTAGAAGGAGTAGCTAACGCGCGGGCTACTCTTTTTTTTTGGGCAGTAGTTTATTGATTTTCAAATAGCATAAGCTTTACTAGCCTTATAATCGCGAATAGCGACATCGATAAAGAAGTAGATTTTTTCTTTGAGATCAGAAGGCAGTTTTTCGACTTCTTTTAGTCGTTTTAGCGAAACGGTATCGAGTTGTTCGTATTCGCCATCTTTGACCAGGTAATCCAGTGTTACATTGAGTGCATCGGCGATTTTAGCAGCGACTTCAATGGAAGGCATATTCTCCCCCCGTTCATACTTACCGATAATATCCCCGGAAGTTCCAACGAGTTTACCGAGATCAGCCTGTCTCATTTTTTTTTGCTTGCGGGCATAAGCTTTTTGGGTTTTAAAATCTCGGAGACACATATCGATAAGTTTGAAGACATAAGATTTTTTGTCTTCAGGCAGAGCGGCAATCTCTTCGATGCGTTCCATGGTATTTTTATCAATGACCAGGGAAGTCTTACCAATAAGATAATCAACAGATACTTCTAGAGCATCCGCCAGTAAAAGGAGTGTTTCTACCCACATATTGCGGTATACTTTCCTGAATACCTCCATCATTTCTATATGTGCTTCCAAACTTAGGATACTTAGTATATGATTCAGCAAGTGGAAACTGACGAATATGCTGATGATGATGGCAGAGAAGTAGTGCAGTTTTTTCATTGATATCCTTTTTAATCGAATAAATGAATCGAATTAAATATAAGCTAGACGCTCGCGAAAACAGGTGGCGTCGGCCCGAAAAGGAACTGTCTGACGGAGGAGTTTTGCCTTTTCTAGCGTTTTTGCTTCGTTTTTTGGCAATGCAAAAATGAAGAGTCGAGCCGG
>JAKVCT010000584.1 GCA_022448995.1 Saprospiraceae bacterium | reverse complement strand
TTTGATTAAGAGGTTACTATTTTTTGAGAAGAAACGCCATCTGATTTACTTGATAGTCAACACAGTTACTTATTCTCAAAGAAAGACAGATACTTGCCCTAAAGCACACGACGTCCTCCCATATAAGCTTTGATCCAGTAGTTCAACTGCAAAGAAGCTTCCATAATACCACGACTACTTGAAGCATGTAAGAATTTAATCCCATTACTATCTACACGAGAAACAATCCCCACATGATTTACTCGACCTGGTGTACCTGTTGCAAAATACAAAAGATCTCCTTTTTGGAGTTGGTGCTTCTGTAAAGCTTGCCCCATACGAGCTTGCTCTCTAGACACGCGTGGCAGATTAATACCGATTTTTTTATAACTTGTTTGTGTAAATCCTGAACAGTCCATTCCACTACGTGTTGTTCCTCCAGTTCTATAAGGCGTTCCGATAAAAGTTGCAGCATACTGTAACAATTGGCTTATTTTGGCTTGACGAGTAGCATTGATACCATGACCACCACCTAATTGACCAATTTGGTCGCCCCCTCCAGATCCCATAACACCAAAAATTCCTCCACTAGAATTGTTCGTGTTGTATTTCTTGCGCAATGACTCCATAAATACGGCAAACTCTTTCCCATAACGATTTAGATCTACCACAACACGCGTTTTACGACCTTGAGAATCTGCAATGTACTGAATACCTTTCATTGGATTTTACTTTTATTGTTTTTTACTGAATAAATAACCTGATAGTTCGCTTATTTATTGATTTCTACATCAGATACAAATCAATATTTATTAGCAACCGATCGTAGAGATCTTGAACCAACTAGAGATAACTCATAAGATATAATTACAACTTCATAAGCCATCTTTTTTATAAATGATATAAATTAGATATTCTTCATTGTGATAGTGTATGCTAAAAATAGATGCTTTTTGAGAAAAAAAAAAAAAGAACTGCTTTAAAAATTTAAGGATTATACATATTTCATTCAATTTTGTATTTATCAGTAGATATTCTGCCTATTCTGAGTTTACACAAAACAATTTTAAGATTAGAATATTTACGTATTGGGGGTAAAATATTTGAACAGAAGTGACAAGAAAAAATAATTAGATATACGAACGAATAACTCGAATGATGTCAAAAAAAAATCAAGCACAGGAAGCTGTACATTTCCCTTGTGGAAAAACTATGAAAAATCGTTTTGCTTTGGCGCCAATGACCAACAAACAAAGTCATGAGAATGGTCATTTGTCCGACGAAGAATTACACTGGCTGGAAATGCGCGCCAAAGGACAATTTGGGATGGTAATTACTTGTGCCTCTCATGTACAAGCTAATGGACAGGGTTGGAAAGGAGAATTAGGTATATTTTCTGACGAGCTAATTCCCGGACACCAACGCTTGACACAAGCAATACAAGCACAAGGTAGTTTAGCTGTCATTCAGATTTTTCATGGAGGAATGCGTGCCCCTAAAAAAGTTACTGGTCAAACCTCTGTATGCCCTTCTGACAATGAAAAACACGAAGCACGTGCAATGCGTTTGGAAGAAGTTCACGAAGTAAGAGATAATTTTATTGCAGCGGCTGTTCGCGCACAAAAAGCAGGATATGATGGTGTCCAAATTCATGGAGCACATGGATATTTAATCGCTCAGTTCTTGAGTACTGACATTAACAAACGTGAGGATGAATATGGAGGTAGCTTGACCAACCGAGCTCGACTGTTGTTTGAAATCATCCATGGTATTCGAGAAGCTTGTGGCAACAATTTCTTATTGAGTGTACGTCTCTCTCCTGAGCGTTTTGGGATGCAACTTGAAGAAATTAAAATCATATGTAAGCGACTTATCAATGAAGGAAAAATCGATTTATTAGATCTTTCGCTCTGGGATTGTTTCAAAAAACTTGA
>JAKVCT010000583.1 GCA_022448995.1 Saprospiraceae bacterium | reverse complement strand
TATGAGCTGAGGTGAACTAAAAGTACCTACATCTATTAAGCTGTATTTTTGATTAGGAGTTCCCCAATTTGCAGTATTACCTAGTCCCCCAGTATTTTCTAAAAATATAAGTTCGCCCTCACTGTCTCCCAGAATCATATCCATATCTTTATCTCCATCTATATCGCCAAATGTAGGGTGCAAACCACTTTTATTGAGCGAAGATAGATTTGCATAATCTTCTGATACTACAGTGAACTCAGGGCTAGTCGGAGTACCCGTATTTTCAAGGAGCATTAATCCAAATTGATATTGCTGATTACTTTGATTAAATCCAAAATGGCCGACAACAATATCTAATTTTCCGTCGCTATTATAATCAAAAAAAGCAGGATAAGCATCTCGACCTCTATCCAGCATATCTCCAACCAAAAAATCGCGACGCTGCAGGTTCAAAGTAATATTATTGTTACTCTGTGTATTCTGATAATACCAAACAACACTATCTGTGATCACTTGTCCCACAACAGTTTCGTTAGGACTGGCGAGCATATCTAACTTTCCATCATTATTTACATCCAAAAAGTAAGCGGCAGGAAACGTGAATATGTCAGCACTTACATCATAGGAGGGATAGATCGCATCTTGTGTACTAATGAGTATGGTATCATTGACCTTAGAGCCTGTCATTAGATTAAGAGTATTTACAGTAGCGTCTCCCATAACCATGTCCTTGACACCATCTCCATTATAGTCAATAGCTGCTAATGTAGATCCAATATGACGAGGGGTGCGTGGCCAGGCTGTATTATCAGCACAACTATCTACTCTAGAGCTCAATAGAATAGTATTATTATTTCCTGATTCGGAAAAAAGTCCCCAACACTCATGTTCCAATACATATTGGAGAGAGTCACAAGCATATCCATTTTCTGCGGACATATTCTTGTACCACGCTATGTTTCTATTGAATAGAAAACTGGTAGAAAAGGTTAGAATATCCATATCTCCATCGCCATCAATGTCATCAATAGCTGGAATATCTTGGTTATACACAAAGAGAGAGTTTATGCTAGAGTCATCTTTATCGGTGTACAAAAGTGTGGAATCGGCTATGGAAAATTGAATTTTATTCTGACTATCATAGCTCCCTTTGTAAACTGCTACACCTCCTGAAGATTGAGTATAAGTTCGTAAGAACATAAAAATATCTTCTATCCCATCACAGTCATAATCGCGTAGTAGCATAAAATTTTCACTTCCCTGAGGAAAGACTTCTGAATATTCAGGAGCAAAGATGTAATCGACCTGTCCGCTTGTTCCATTATTCAACATTGGGATAACGATCTGCCCAGATCTATCAAAAATAACAAGGTCAAGTATACCATCATTATTCAAATCTACGGGAGAAAACTGAGGAGCGTTGAGCCCTCCTATACCTGCATGCATACGATTATTAACCGTAATATCAAAGTGTTTAAATTGAGCATGTACCCAAAAAGGAAAAAGCAGAAGAAGAAAATTAAGTATGTGTTTCATGGATATATATTTTCTAACTATAACGGATTGGGATTAGGATTGTGTACAGATTTTTGATCAAAAATAAATTTATTTTTGTTATAAAAGCACATGGCCTAGACTGTAGAACTGCCTAGAAGTACCAATAAGTACTATTTTTCAATAGCTTAGCTAGTACTATTTTTTTATAAAGATCTTGATCTAGTAAAAATAAGTACTCAATATCTATTTTCGAATGTTATTCTTAAAACAACTTCTGTCAGCTTCCCCCAAAAGGGGACAGGTTAGAAATAAAGTATTAACTTGTTAAAAAAGAAGCAAAGATGAAAAAATCAAAGTTCACAGAAAGTCAAATCATCAAGATTTTGAAAGAGCAAGAAGGAGGGATAAAGGTAAGTGAGATCGCTCGAAAATATCAA
>JAKVCT010000582.1 GCA_022448995.1 Saprospiraceae bacterium | reverse complement strand
TTTCATTTTCAACGACGAAAAGGGCTTTACAACGAATGGAATAAGGAAGGGGGCTTAGAACATGTTTAAATTTGTCTTACATACTAATATGAAAAGTCTTTTTCCGCTGTATTATGCCTTTTTCTCATCAATAGCTATGGCTATTTACTCCAAAAAGAGGCATCTTGTAATACGAGAAAATGTACAATGAATTTAGAAAAGGTTTTTCTAAAAAACAAGGTATGAGTGAAGCGAACTACACTGGGTTTTGCCTGTGGCAAAGGGGGATCGAATCCCACTCTGAATGACAAATAAATACATTTGAATTTTACTTATGAAAATTTGATAGTCAGTATATTGAAATTTTAGTTGCTTAGTGTTTATAAAAAGTGTACGTTTTCAAAGAATAGATTATAAAAATCATGATGCAAAGATTATTTATTACAGCTTTTTTGGGATTATTTTGCGCTGTATTTTGTGGTAGTGCTATACAAGTGTTCCAAGAAAGTAACCAAATTATTAGCAACGGTGTTCAGGTAGAAGGTCGAGTAGTTTGGAACGAAGCAGTTGATGGGAGTGATGGAATAACCTATCGACCAGCCGTAGAATTTCAGCTTCCATCAGGAGAGCAACATATTGCAAGTCCCTCTTCTAGTTCTAATCCAGCTAGTTACAGTATCGGTGATCCTATACACATTGCATATATTCCAGATAATCCAGATAAGATTATTATCAATAGTTATTTTTGGCGATATATTTTTCCTGGAATATTCTTTTTGATAGGGCTATTCACTGGATTTTTATCCTTAGGTATATTGTTTGGACAAATCAATGAAGAATAGGTAGATAAGGCAATGCATGAGGCTATATTCAACCGCACTGTAAAGCGAATAGGCCGTACATAGCCAATGCTATGATTTTATTTTTTGCCTTCTACAGCTGAATGATGGTTTATTATTTTGATAATCAGTAGTTAATGAATAGTAGTTTTTGGGGGCATGGGCTTTGAAGTACCAGTTTTGTGACAAAAATAATAACCTTAGACTAGAAGAAAAAGCGTTAGATCCAGATCTTGACCTAACGCCTTTCCATTAATTAAAATTTAATTGTTTTTCAGCCATTTCTTCAAGCGTAGGAGGTAACTTAAAGCGCTTACCAAACTGTTTTTCGAGTTCTTTTGCACGGGCAGTAAACTCTGTAATACCATAGTCGTTGATATACTGGATTACACCACCTTTAAAAGGAGCGAAGCCCCACCCATAAATACTACCCAAGTTAGCCTCAGCATTTGTTTGCACAACATTTTCTTCTAAGCAACGAACTGCCTCCAGGCATTGAACAAATAGTAAACGTTCAGTCATGACCTCCTGATTAAGTTGTTGTTCGTTTTTAGGGAAATGTTCTTTCATACCTATCCATATTTTGGCTCTACGTTGTTGCTTATAATCATAAAATCCAGCACCTCTGCTTTTACCTCGTCTATTCAGTTCTTTGACCATTTTCTCGGCTACGATTAAGCCTGGATGATCTTTCTCCTGGTGGGTATTTAACTCAAACTCAAGAAGCCTAGATAAGGAAAGTTTATCTGCCATAGCCAAAGGGCCATCTGGCATTCCCGCCAATCTTGCTGCATTTTCAATCGCTGTAGGTATTTGTCCTTCGTCTACCAATGCCAAGCCCTCTAGTAGAAAGGCACGATAAACTCTGTACGTATAAAAACCGTATTCATCCTTGACAATAATAGGTATTTTACCTATTTGGCGAACAAAATCAAATGATCTAGAAAGTGTTTCCTCTGAAGTTTCTTTACCATAAATAATTTCTACTAAGGGGACACTCACTACAGGGGACAAAAAGTGCATTCCAATGTAGTTTTTGGGTTGTGAGCAAGCTTTAGCTAATTCGTTGATAGGCAGGGTAGAGGTATTGGATGCAATAAAGCAGTCCCT
>JAKVCT010000581.1 GCA_022448995.1 Saprospiraceae bacterium | reverse complement strand
GACCTTCTTTTGTAAAAGTACAATAGGCTGTAGCATGATTGAGCGGAATGCGCCCCCAAAAACGTTCTAAAACAGGATTATTATCCAATAGATGATAGTTAGTAGGAGTAATCTTACCTTGGCAACTAATACAAATACTACTCGATAGGGCTATTGTTTTTTGGTTACAAGCCAAGCAAAGTCTTGGGTAAATAAGATCAAGTAATTGTTTTAGCATAAAATTTTTTTTTAAGGAAAAATTCTCCTCAATTGTTTGGCTACAATACCGTTTCCCTCGAACAAACAATCAGGAATCTCTGCTTGTTGTAATGGATTTCCATAGACTGAAAATTTTTTCAACATTCTCAGCTCTTTTAACTCTTTAGGAAGTGTAGTGAGTTGATTGCTTCCTAAAAATAAGATTTTTAAATTGGATAACTGTCCAATCGATTTTGGTAAAACTGATAAATTATTATTGTTTAAATATAACTCTTGTAATCCTAATAAATTTCCAATTTCGTCAGCGATAAAGTTGATTTTATTATTTGTCAGCCGAAGAATACGTAATTTTTGTAGTTGTTTGATCTTCTTAGTTATTTGTTGCAGGTTTCCATCTAAAATTACTAAACGCCAAAGATCTTTTAATAGGTAGAGCTCTTTTGGTAATGTCTTGAAACTTGGATAGTAAAAATAGAGCTCATCCAGTTGTTTTAGCAGTGCCAGTGCTTTGTAGTGTTGCTGCTTAAAGTGTGTACTAAAAGATGCATAACGATAGGCACTGATGGCACTAATCATATCACTAATGGAAACTTCATCTGCTAAGTTAGCATTCCTGATAGAGCCCTTGGATCCATTTATATAAAAATATCGAATAATATCTACTGTACTCGAAATATCAATTCCTTGCGAACGTGCCAACTGGAAAGCTAATTCTATATTGGTTGATTGGCCAGTAAAAAGTAGTTCGGCAAGTTTATCCTTGTTCTTCTGCATTACTTAGCTGCTCTTTCAGTTTTATGAACTCCTCCATTGTGTAGATATTGCTCAAGAATATTTCTCTTGGTGGAATAGGATTAGTTTTGTCTATTGTCTTCTCGGCCTGATAGACCAATCCAATACCTTTAGCGTAAATTTCTGTTACCTCCTTCTCTACAGTCCAGAAGCCACCATTGGCAACATCCTCTATATCATAAAAGTCCTTGTTCTGAAATACTGCAACATCTACCTCATCTCCGTGCAAGTTGTAGGTACTAAATTCTCTAAACTTTCGGTCTCTAGTGAGCTTATTGATAATATTTGTATCAGGCGGAAGGCTAAAGGAACATTCAAAACGATAGGCTAAGTTAGTATCCTTAACAGCCTCAAATGGAAAAACTACATTCTCACTAATATCTGCGGTATAAGCCTCTGCAATACCCGTCAAAGAGTCGCGTACCAGTATTTTATAATCTTTACTAATTGTTCCATTAGCAACAATCCATTCTCTTGAAATTTGATCTTGTTCAAAAAATCCATTGTAACGCACAGCTACCAAATAACGGTCGCCAGCTTCATCTTTTACAACCTTAAAAAACCAATAGTGTGTTACGATCTTGCTAGCTTGATCTGCATATTCGTAGACCCATCCATCTTGTAAAGAGTCCAAAGGGTAGTAATAGGGTTTGAGGTTAACCGTTTCTAGTTCTGGTGTATGGTTATTGGAAGGATCGTTTTCGCAGGCAAGAGCCAATATCCCTATCATTGATAAATATACTAGTGTTTTCATTCTTTGTTTTAAAAATCGTTTATGCTCTTTTTGTAATAGAGTTATTTGTAGAAGTTGTTAAAAATATATTACAGCTCATGGATACCAAAAAAGCTTATTATTTTACAATAATTTGATTGAGCTCTAACAAAGATAGATATTCCTCTTCAGAAATACATATTCTGGTTATTTCGGCACAAAAACTGCCATA
>JAKVCT010000580.1 GCA_022448995.1 Saprospiraceae bacterium | reverse complement strand
ACTGATTTAAATACACATGATTGTGGTGAAGTATTCCAAGCTTTTACAAATGATGATCTTGGACGTATAGATGCTTCAATAGCAGACTCTATATTGCAGATCATGACCTTTGGCAAACTTGTATATGGATAGACCTATGGCTTTTGCACTATTTCCTTATTTACTTTTATTCCTAATCCTTATTTGATATGCAAAGAATCAACAACAACATCGACCAGTACATTAACTGGAATGATCCTGACTCAATTGAAAACTATTGTCCAGAAGATCAATTTGAGTATGTACCTGATGATCCAACATTTAAAGATCATGTAGTTTATTTTCTACAAGATTATTTAATTGATCCAATCAGAAAGTTCTGCATAAAGCATTTCAACATTTTTAAATACAAAAAACCATACGGTGCTGATTGGTTAGATGAGGGTTAACAACCCTCTTTTTTTTTGCCTAATTACTTGTATTAATGTTGCATTTATGGCAATATAGAGATATGGAAACAACTATTAAAACACCAGTACAATTAGCCATTGCTGAGTTCGGTGGTGTTCGAGCATTAGCTAGGGCAATACATCGTGACCCAGCATCAGTATCTAAATGGCAAAAGGGAGATGGCACTATACCAACATCTATTCAACGTAAGCTGCTTGAAACAGCATGGGATAGAGGTATAGAACTATCAGCGCATGAACTTATTTTTGGAAGAGAATGAATCAAAAAAAATTAGAAAAACTACAAAAGTTGTATGCATTGGCATCTAACAATCCAAATCAAAACGAAGCGATTGTAGCTGCACATAAATTTATTAATGCAATAAAAAAAGATGGATTGCATATGACATTGTCAGAGCAGCCACAGGCAACGCAAGAACAAATAAACCAAGCATTACAAGCAAACTATCAAAAAGGTTTTACAGAGGGCAGCCAGCATTCCTACAACCAAGGTTATCAAGCAGGTTATGCAGAGGGCATAAAAGTTACTGGTTTAGATAATCAAAATGAAGAAACTGTATATCCAAATGAAACAAGATACCAACCAAGCTATACAAATTTGTTTGTAAATAACAGTAGTTCAACAATTAGAGTAGGAACATGAACTGTTACTGGTGCGATACTGATTTAATATCTAGTGGAGACATAGACATTGATGAGTCAATGCCACAGTATCCAGAGTATTCAGTATTAACTAATTTATCTTGCTTTAGATGCGGTTCGCAGGTAGAAGTTTTAAAAAAAAGAGATGCCTTCGATTAATTAATATTTGCCAGATGTTGCATTATGTGCTACACTTCTTACTGAGGGTGTTATACCTTCAATTGTCCTTTACTAATTTCTATTAACAAAGACATGAAAGCAGGTCACTATTACGCATGGGCTAAAAAGTCTTTTGCAATCCTTGATAAGTTTCATACAAAAATGTATGAGCTATGGGAAGGTTCAAACGAAACCGAGCATTGGGATGATGATCTCAATTGTAGACATCACGATCTAGAAAGAGCATTGGAAGATGACAACTATGATCGTACTGGCTATTGGAGACAAGGCTATTTTTATAGGCTTGAAGCAACAGACAGTTCTATAAAAGCTTGTGATCCACACATTAAAAAATTACAGGCTCAAATAAAAGAGTTGCAAAGACAGGTCAAGCAAACCAAAGCTAGAAAGGAAAGTCTTAAAAAGCATAGACTTGAAATGATTAAAGACTTTGACATGGATTACAAAACCATTGAGCAAAGGTTAAAAACTACATATCCAGAATATGCGGAGGGTGTATGACAGATACCCAGAAACTACAAAGGTTGGCCTTTTTGGCCGACCTTCCTTATTGCAAGCACACATCAGAGGATTGGGAAGAAGAACTCAGACTCGAATGTGAATTACAAGACCACCCTCAGTACATTTCTTTTTTAAATCCATGAACAGATCAAAACTGTATGAATGGTTGCTCGATAA
>JAKVCT010000058.1 GCA_022448995.1 Saprospiraceae bacterium | reverse complement strand
TCTTTTGAGATAAGCCTTTTTTTAAATCTAATTCTTTTTCAACTTCTGCTAATAGATTACCTCCTTTTTTGGCTACTTTTATAACTGTTTTTTCGACTGCTTCTACATGATCTTTATTGTCTGTGCGAAGTAGTGGTTTGCGACCTCGTCCAGATTTGTTTTCCAGACCTTTGATCCCTAACTCTTCATAGTTATCAAACCAAGAATAGAGCGTTTGATGAGTAACATTAAAGATTGCTTTAAGCTCCTTGACTGTTTGACCTTTATGGCTTAATAAAATAGCATGACATCGTTGGTTGTATTGATAACCTTTGTCACTTTTCATGCCTTCTTCTAATGCTGTAATTTCGCTCTTAGTTAGGCTTCTGATATATCGTTTTTTTCTACTCATTTTTAATGATAAGAATTAATTTAATTATTATCAAATTAATTATGTCCACCTACTTAACTTACTTTCAAATTATAAAATATGCATATCGTTATCATAGGAAATGGAATTAGTGGAGTGACTGCAGCGCGTTTTATTCGCCAACTTAGCGATTATAAAATCACCCTAATTTCTTCAGAAACAGATTACTTTTTTTCACGTACAGCACTCATGTATATTTACATGGGACATATGCGTTATGAGGATACCAAACCTTATGAAGATAACTTCTGGATAAAAAATAGAATTGATCTCTTGCGCGCCTATGTAGAACAGATTGATACTAGGAATAAAACATTATATCTCAAAGACAAACAAACTACACTCCACTATGATAAACTGATCATCGCAACAGGTTCTAGTCCCAATAAATTCGGTTGGCCTGGTCAGGATTTAGAGGCAGTACAGGGTATGTACTCTTATCAAGATTTGGAAGGTATGGAGCGTTACAGCAAAGGACTAAAACGAGCGGTAATTGTTGGTGGTGGATTGATTGGGATAGAAATGGCAGAGATGTTTCATTCTAGAAATATTCCAGTGACCTTCTTGGTTCGAGAAAAAAGCTATTGGAATAATGTACTTCCTCCAGAAGAATCTGAAATGATTAATCGTCATATCAAGGAGAATCATATTGACTTGCGTTTGGGTACAGAACTCAAAGAAATTCTACCCGATAAAAATGGAAGAGCAGCAGCAGTAATCACCAATACTGGTGAAAAAATAGAATGTCAGTTTGTAGGTTTAACAGCAGGAGTACATCCTAATATTGGGTTTATTAAAACTGATGAAGCAAATGGTATTGAGTGTGCTAGAGGTATTTTGGTGGATAATCATTTACAGACTAGTATAGAAAATGTTTACGCAATTGGTGATTGTGCTCAACTCCGTACGCCACATACAGGCAGACGCCCAATTGAAGCTATTTGGTATACAGGTAGAATGATGGGTGAAGTCGCAGCCTATAATGTTTGTGATAAACCTGTAGAATATAAACCGCGTTTGTGGTTCAACTCAGCTAAGTTTTTTGAGATCGAATACCAAGTTTATGGTTATGTTTCAGCTACCTTGCCAGAACATCACGAACAGATCTACTGGGAAGCTGCTGATGGACGAAAAGGAATCCGTGTTATTTGGGAGAAAGAATCTGGACACATTCAAGGATTTAACCTAATGGGTATACGTTATCGTCAAGAAGTTTGTGAGAAATGGATCCAAGATAAAGTGCATGTCGAAACAGTATTGGAACAACTAGGTATGGCTAATTTTGATCCTGAATTTTTCAAACAGTATGAAGCGAAGTTGGTAGCTGCTTATAATCAAAAAACAGGTAAGCAGCTTCAATTAAAACAAAAACGTAACCTTGGTGCAGCATTGCGTTATCTGAAGGGAAAAATGAGACTTTAATTATGGCTCTAAGTGATTTTAATTATAATGTTGATAGTTACGAATTGATAGTTCCTTAATTTTTAGGGAGGTTCAGTAAGGACGTTCAGTATTAACAGTAAGGATTGTGTTTTCACACACAAAGAGGTTGTCTAAAAAGGTTACCCTAATCTAAAAGATTAGAATATTATTTGGCGAGGGAATGAATTAGCTGCGCTGAGCCTTTCCCTCGCGACAAAGAAAAAATAAAATCCAAAATTTTATTGGGTTCTATTTTTCGAAACTTGCCTTTTCAGACACCCACTTTATTCATAGGGACTCAACACTAAATTACCCTCCTAATTCCTCATCGTCCTCATCCTCGGTATTATTAGTATTTTCATTATTAAGTTCTGGAGAAGAAGGCACATATTCCTCTTCGTTGCAGGGTTCAGGAAAATCTTTGGTCAACCACAACTTAATAGGTGTCCCCATAATTGCTTCACTACCAGCAGGAGGATCCTGTTTCCATACAAAGGCATTAACTGTGTCTGTAATTTCTCCTACGATATTGACATTCCCCATCACAAACTGATGACTCTTGATAACTACCTCAGCTTCACCAAAAGCTGAACATTGGAGCATAGGAATACGCTTGGGCGATGCGTCTATCTCTTGATAAATTACCAAATCAATCTTCGAGCCTTTGGGTACCAAACGAGCCTCTGTAGGTTTTCGTTCATATTTGCTCGGATCCATCTCACGGAATAAGATGTCTCCATTACAACTTACACGAGCTACAGTATTGGCACCTTTACCCTTAATGGTTTTAGTATCTCCAACTTTCAGTCCCAATGCTTTGATTTTCTTACTTACGTTTTCATAAGTTAACCCAATAAATGAGTTATAAAATAATTTGACTGAAGGTGGTTCTATAGCACTTACTGTCAAATAGATCATTCTATTTTCCTTTACTCTAGAGCCTGCTACGGGATCTTGCTCTAAGACAACTCCTGGCTGTTTTCCATCGATCCAACGTTCCTCTGAAATAGCGTACCGTAAACCATTAGCTTTCATAAATATTCCTAGATCCTTGACAGGGCGATTAACTAAATCAGGTACCTCTCTAGAATCTCCATGATTGGTATAGACACCTAAGAACCAAAATATCAAGAGAATTAATGCAACAAAACTTCCTATAATTAAAAAGAGATGTTTTAATAAATATCGACTAGATAAAAAATAGCCTAATTCAACAAAAAAATTCCGCTTCTTGTTAGGATCTTCTATTTGTTCGAAACTCATAATTTAAAAATTCATTTAGAAGTTACCTGACTATAGCCTATAACTTCTGATTTAAAATAATACACGCTCTATGCTCGTACCTAAATAATTTTAGGCAAGTATATTCTTTGCTTGACGCTCTTGCCCAAATTCTAGAATTTTGTCAATAAATTCGTAGGGCTTATAAGCACTTAAGGCACACTGATGAAAGATACAAGTTGCAGGTGTCATTCCTGGTAGAGAGTTCACCTCAATAATGATAGTTTCTGCCTTAGCATCAGCATCTACACGTACAAAAGCATCAATACGTGCATAACCTGTTACGTTTAGAATCTTGGCTGCAGCCTCTAAATCTGCTCGTACTTGTTTAGAAACCGTTTCATGATTAATTTTATGACTAGGCACTGCAAAACGAGCAGGAGTAATATTTTGCCCCTCTCCCGCCAAGAACTTTTCTTCCAAAGATAAAACCTCTCCACTAGCAAGAGCCTCTGAAGGCTCAAAAACTTCGTAGGATAGTTTTCCATCCTTATTATAGTGTGTCAAGAGTCCTCCTGTTATTTCTAGGAAATGGATCGCATTTTCTCTAGTAATCAAAGCTTCTAATAAAGCTTGTTGCTTTTGTGGAAACTCTTCCTTAGGTTTCAATTTTAGGATGTCTACAGCTTGATTTGGCAGATCTACTTCTGATCGAAACAGACAATCTAGAAAAGCTACTAATTGATTTTGATTGTGAATCATTTTCACCGCAGAACTACAACCATCATCCACTGGTTTTGCAATCAATGGATAAGCTATTTTTTTCTCGATAGATGCAATAATATTTGCCCTATCCAACTGAAAGTCTGTAGCTTCAACCAAGAGCTGTTCTGTTACTGAAAACCCATGTTTTTTTAGTCTTTGTAGGGTCTTATATTTATTGATGGTTACTTGTGCAGAACTTGCTTCTGAGCCATTGAATGGAATACCCAAAGCTGCCAATTCTTTTTGTACGGCCCCATCTTCTCCTGGTCGTCCATGTAGGGCAATAAAGACCAAATCTAATTCATTTTTTAGATCTTGATAACTCAATTGGCGCGGAGCTGCCAACATAGCACCACCTGTATATTTTTGAGTAATAGAAACCGCTTCAGTTCTAATTTTGTGCAGAATTGGGTGTATCGCCCAATGTTGAATTTTATCCCGAATATCATCTGCATTATCCTTTAATAAAAGGTTGATGGGCAAATGATATAATTGATGTTTCTCTGCATTGCCAGTCAAGAAAATAGGAACAGGTTCGTACTTGGTAGAACTTGCTAGTTTCTCATAAATATTACGTCCACTCTCTACCGAAATATGTCGTTCTGAGGAGTAGCCACCTAAAATTACACCCACGCGTTTTTTCTCCTGTTTATTGGCTTGTTGTGCAGCAATCGCTTGATCCAATTGCGCCAAGCAATCATCATAAACACCTAGTTGACTAGAAGTCTCTACGCGCTCTTGTAATGATGTTCTAATGATATAAGTCAAAAACTGTGAGGGATTTAGTCCGATTTCAGCTGCTTGATGAAAGAAAAAGGAAGAAGGCAACATTCCCGAAGTTGTGTTAGGATCATTCAAGAAAATCTTATGATCTGCTTGGATAAATCCATCAATTCTTGCATAAGTATTGAATTCAAAATAATCAAATAAGCGTTGACATTCTTCGCGAATCGCTTCGATTTTATCTTCTTCTAAATCAATAGGTGTGCGCTTGCGTGAAAGTCCTGCTAGGTACTTAGAACGATAATCAAACACGCTACTTCCTTTGATAATTTCGGTTGGAGGCAAAGCAATAGCACAACCATTTTCATCCTTCACCACTACACAAGAAAACTCTTTTCCATGTATAAACTCTTCAAAAACTACAGATTGTTCACTCTGCTTTCCTTCCAAATAGATCTTAGTCTTAGGATTTGCAGTACTATATTCATTAAGAAAACTTAATAGAGCCTCAGGATGATAAAAAGTCTCTGTTTTCTCTAGATGTATATATAACGGAAAGCCAATGCCTGTGCGGATATCCGTCAGTTCTCGGATATAATCTAAGCGTTGTTCTTGGCTGTAATTATTCCAAATAGCCGTATCAAAATGTCGAATAAAAAAGGCAGCATCTCCCAAAGTTTTCAGCTCCTTAGCCTCTCTCGCTATAGCTACACCAATCGAAGAACCTTGATTAGCTGGACGCACTACTAATGGCAACCCAATAGTCTCTGCAACTGAATTTGCCCAAGCTTCGTCAGCATTCAAATTGCGCCAAGCCTGTCTTGAAAAAATCTGCATTTGTGGTGTATGGAAGCCACCACGTTCCATCAACTTTTTCTGAAAGGATTTGTCCATCCCAATACTACTTGCTCGGATACCCGAACCTGAGTAAGGGATCTGTAAAAAGTCCAAAACACCTTGAATTTGTCCATCTTCGCCCATACTTCCGTGCAAGGCTAAAAAGGCAAAATCTATCTCCTCTTTCAGCTCAGTCAAATTGATCGGTCTACCAACAGTTTCAACTAATGCTTTGGTTTCTGCTGCTGATAATTTGCCCAAACTTTCCAAGTACACTTGAAATTGGTTAGGTGACGCTGGTAAAAATTGAGCCGGTGGATAAAAGTCGCGAATGGTTCCTTTGTAAATATATTCCCAATCTAATAGAATCAGATTGTGAGCACTGTCTACAAAAATAGGAATGGGTTCAAATAAGTTTTTATCCAAATTGTCATAAACGGTTCTTCCTCCTGCAAATGAAATTTCACGTTCGCGTGAAGAACCTCCAAAAAATATCCCTATGCGCATATGGCTATAAGATCTTTTTTTGAGCAAATCAGATTTGATTGACTCTGTTGATAGAATGTTTGCAAAAATACAAAATTCTACCTAAGTGCTACAGCTATTTAGAGGGATGATACGAATAAGCTTATTTTTTGGTTATTTGATCAAATATATGGTTAATATCAATTGATTAAGTAGATTAAAATTTAGGGAGTTTTGATCTTTTTACTACCTCAGCTCTATGCTAAACAACTTCCATAAAACTATAAAAAACTTGTAAAGCTGTAATCTTATTTAAACTTAATTTCTGTATTGGGCAACCATTTCTTGATCAAGCGCTTATGTTTGGCACTGATATTATTGTCCGATATATCCAAATATTCTAAGTTTTCTAACTTACCTATAGTTGCTGGTAATTCTGTTATCTCATTACTGGCAATATCTATCCTTTTCAAATTGGATAGATTACCCAAAGAAATTGGTAAAGTCTTTAATTGATTATTATTGATAATAAGAACTTCTAATTTTCTGAGATTATCAATTTCTTCAGAAATCTTCTTGATATGATTGAAGCTAAGGTTGAGATGAATCAAACTATCAATCTTAGTAATACTTGGCGGAAAAAGCTTTAGGCGATTTTCGTCCATATTGAGTACTCTAAGCTGTTTCAAGTCTCCTAATTTTTCAAAAGTTTCCCCTCTGCGTATTTCCCAGTTCCCTCCTATGTAGAGTTCTTTTAAATTATAGAGTTCATTAAAATTGTAAGGTAGATTAAACAACTCATTATCGTTAAGATTCAATACCTTTAGATTGTATAATTCGCTAATACTAGTGGGTAATTCAATCAAAGCCTGATTACTCAAATCCAAGCTATATACATAATCTCTGTCTTTTAATGCATCATGCATCGAAAAATAGGTTTTATCATTAGGTGGTTGTGCAAAAAGCAACAATGGAATGAAAATGAGTAGTAGAAGTAAATTAAATTTTGGGATCATTTCTCTAGTGTTAAAATAAAAGTTGTCCAAGAATAGATGGTAGATGGATATGTAAACAGATGTAAATCGTCCTAAAAGCTTATCTAAATTTACGATAAGTTTTGTAGTGGAACTCTACAAAACCAATGCTCTACCACATAAACTTTTATCACAAAACATTATCTTTTTTGTTCCTAATTTTGGCTAATAAAAAAAAGCTCTAGAATATCTTATTGTTTCTTGAGATGACCTGCCATCCCTTTGGGAATAGTAAGTATTAATTCTTGAGTAGTTTCGTTTATTTCTAGCTGATAAACATTAATATCTTTATCATCTCCAACAACTAATGTAAGTACTTGTCCATGTTGGTGTAAGTGCCAAGTACCTGAATTCTGCTGATTCTCTCCTATAAGTTCTAACTTGCCCCCTTTTTTAAAAACTAAATACTGTTTGAGATCAATATAATATTGATATTTCCACTTTCCATATAGAAAAGCTTGTAGAGACTCATATTTATTTTTTGCCAAAGTTCTATAAAAATAAAAAACTTGATCATCACAAACGAAGCAGATTTTATCCTCATCCTGCTCTAATAACCAAAATATCTGATCATCATAATTATCATCTAAAGAGAAGATTTCAAGATATCCAAAATGAGGAGTAGCCGACCAAGTACCAATATCCATTTCTTTTCCTCTTCTAGTTTTGAGAAAAGTCCCATCCTGATTAAAATGAATCACATCATCCTCTAAAGTATATTTTTGTTCACCTACAATAATGTTAGGATCTTTATAACTTCTAGTGGCATAATATGACCAAGAACCTATTAAATCTGCTCTGTTTAGCGATCTAAATTGATGAATATCTGCGGGAGAATCCAAACGTTCTAGATAATATACTTTGTTGGATATTTTGATAATACAATCTGTAGAATTTAAATCAAGGATATCAATAACCTCTTCACTTTCTATGATTAAAATAGTCTGCCCATCAGCAGATAAGATCCATTGTCCTTGCTCTTTGGTCTGACCTGCTACATCAATTATCTGACAAGTTCCATCCTCATTCCATACAAAACGAATTTTCAGATCAGGACGTGCATATTTAAAATTAAGCATATCTAGTAATTTGCCCCTTTGTTGTTGCATATCAAGATGATGCCCCATAAGCTGCCCAAGTGGTTCTGCATCTATAAAAAGCTGCTTGGTAATCTGCCAAACACCTTGTATATCTTCTTTACGCCTTGGATGATCCACTGTTTTTTTACGAAAAATAATAGGTTCCTCTGTAATTTTACCCTTAGCATAGACTTGCAGTGTTGGTGTAGTCGTAGCAAATATATTGTGATTCTGTTGAATGGGAGAGATTGACATCCATTCCGAACTATCTTCTCCTGTTTCCATAATTAGATAATGACCACTAGGATGTATATGATAAGGGAATAGTGGACGTTCGTCCATCGGTGAGAGTTGCATTTTATGCTCTCCAATTATCAAAGGAGCTTCAATTCTAGGATCAATAGTCATTGGGTGCCAACGTCCTATGCAGGTCTGCTTGATTTCTTCTAAAGCCTCTTTTCCTATAGACTTTTGAGTTACAAAGTTCTCGACATTCGCCCCTTGTATTACAGTGAGATACCCATTCGAAGCAACCATAATAAACATAGTATATTCCTCATTAACAATGATATAACCACCATCACTACTCAACCTCCAAGTATAAGTATTTCGTTCTGAATGATTTTGTTTCTCTATGATTAACTCTTCCCGATTAAAGGTTAGAATTTTTGAACCTGGAGCATCGAATATTAAGCGTTCTCCAGCTTGTATCTGTTGCCACTCTCCTAACAAATAGCTAATTCGCTTATTTCTCTCTTCTCTGTTCAAGATATTCAAACGCTCACACTCTAACAAACCATAACGCCTAGTACTAAACTGTGCTTTTTGTGCTGTTAACATATTTATTTTCCAACGTTCATGTATATTATTATCAGCTATTATTTCTAATACATGTCGGTCTTCTTCTTGGACTGTCCAAGTAGCTTTCTTATAGTTACCATTGATACAAATTTCCGCACTTTGATTGGCATCCAGATATAAACAAACATCTTCAGTAGGTTGCTCTTCTATACAAAACTGAGTAAAGTACCAATGTCCACACAGTTTCTCTATTACTTCGTCTTTTACGGTATGTCTTGTTTGAGTTTGTTTGCAAAACTGAAGGAGCTCATTGTTATACTCTACCAGTAATTCAGTTTCATCTTTGAGTTGTATGTTTAATGAAATATCAACAATAGATAGCCTGAGTTTGAGGCTAGGTAATAACTTCCACTGTCCTTCTTGTTCTCCTTGAGGGGTTAAGAACGTACAAATTTTATCTTCTCTCAGTATGAGTTCATATGTACTTCCTGTGGAGTATTTACTCTTCCATGTTCCCTTCAAGTATTCATACTGTTCTTCATATTTAGTAACCGTAACTGCCTTATCAAACACTAGTTGTTCCCCCTTTTCCAAATCTATTACAATCATACTTTTTGGAAGAATAGCATGAATCCCCCAGCGCCTAGATTCATCTCCCAATATCAATAATTGATTAGACTGATCTAATTTCCATTCTTGCTCTTTTAGTAAATCTTGATGTTTATTGGATCTAAATTTACCATTGGATCCTAATAATATTTGATGTTCACCATCTTCCCTTACCCAATGTCCTGTAAAACTTTCTAGCTGATAAGCCGATAGCTCTTTTTGTGCTCCAATTTTCCTAAACACCAAAAATGCTCTTTGATTGACCTGTTTAAAAATTAGATCTTGGTTTGTATAATTGTAGTATTCCCAAGTCTTTCCATCCAGATTTAGCTTCAAGCTTTCTCCATCCCATACTTCTTTGCTTACAGTATCTTCCCATTTATTCCAATATTCAAGCTGAAAATTGGGTAAAAAATGAAGTTCTATTGGTGTTTTGTTGGTCTCCCATTTTATAGGTTGTTGATTAAGTGTTGTAGCTACATCAACTAATATTCCTCGTGAAGATAATCTCCAAGTGCCTAGTAGTTTTATACTTAGTTCCAAGGGATGTAATACCTGAACTTGTTGGAAGTACTGTGCTGGAGCACCCGATTTGGAATACACCGTTAGTATTTCTTTGTGCTCTTCATTCAGAAATAAAGAATAGTCCGTTTGCTTGATATTGAGAAAATAACCTGTTGTATCAAACTCTCCCTTGTAGGTACCTACAAGATTTTTTTCTTTAATTATCACCTGTTGTTGTTCCCCGATTAAAATCTGTTGTTGAGGATTTTCCAACGATATCCAAATGCCTTTCCACTCTTCTAGTTGATGTATTTTCTGATAAGCAGGTAATGGTTTACTTTTTGTATACAAACAGATCTGTCCAGAATGTTGCTTTATTTTTAATAAATGTTGACTATTGTATAATACTTCCCAAACCATTCTGTGATCTAAGGTGATATATCCTGAGCCATAAGCAATCGACGAGGCTGCTTTTGCTTTTCCTCCTTGATAAATTGCTATGCGTTGATTATCGATATTCAGTTTATGTACTCGACTAGTATACTTGATATGTTGTCCATCTATTTCGAAACAAACCCAAGTTCCTTGGATCTTTTTTAGACTAACGACTTTTGAATTCACAACTTTTTTCCAAATCCAGGTCTTTTCTTGGTAAGTTAGTGTAATTTGTAAATCAGTCATGTTCTTACAAAACCACTGTTCTTCTATTTCTTGACCATTTCGTCTGAAGGCTAGAACAAAGTAAGTATTCTTTTCATTTGATTTCCAAAACCAACGTCCTCTGCATAATTCTCCGTTTATTAAATAAATTAGATCTCCATCTGCTCTTAAGTCTATCTTAGCAATAGGTTCTTCATTTTTTGATTGATAGATATTCCAATATCCAACTAAGTGTTCTATTTGGGGATGAGATACTTTATTCATTTGTTTCTTTTTAAATCAACTACATTATACGAATATTTAGCTTCATTGAGCTTATGAAGAGAGTTGGGAACAAAATAGTCGATTGATTTCACACATGGTTTAATCTAGTTAATTACTTACAGCAGAAGAATAAACTTTATACATGAAAGATACAATATTATCCTTTACTTAGAGCTTTTTATAATGTTGTTTTAAGGAAGTCATGAAGAAACCACTAATTAACTACTAAATAAGCAATTAAAAATCAATGGTTTCAGCTTCTATGTCCTATCATAACTTCACCATAAAACTTAAAACAAACTTTATCCTAAATTTATTTTTGTCAACTACTCAGCTATCCATTTATTCTTAAACAACTTCAATTCTAAAAAATAAAATTTATTCGTTAAATTATCAATCTATGAATCGCACAGACTTCTGAATCTTCGTATACAAAACTCAGGCTTAATCAGTATTTTAGTAAAAAGGTAAAGAAGCAGCTTTTGCAAGGAGCTAAAATGATTCATAAAAAATTATTGTATGTTTGCCTTTGTCAGGTACAACAAGACAAATAGTAAAACCAAGTAGCTAAAACAAAAAATATGCATACACACCATCATGGGCACCATCATCATGGGCACCATCACCACGGGCATCATCACCACCATCATGAAATAGATAATATTAATCAAGCTCTTATTCTAGGTATCTTATTAAATAGTGTTTTTGTAGTTGTGGAAGTTGGAGTTGGATGGTACTATAATTCCTTGGCACTCTTGTCTGATGCAGGACATAATATTGGTGATATTGCAGCCTTATTAATTGCATTATTGGCTTTTAAAGCCTCTGAAGCTAAGCATTCTGAAAACTTCACTTATGGTTATCAGAAAAGTAGTATTCTAGCAGCCTTAGCAAATGCATTAATCCTATTGTTTGCTGTAGGAATTATCATTTGGCAAAGTATAGAACGTCTTATTCATCCTAGTAATGAAATTTTAGGTGAAGTTACAGCTTTGGTGGCGGGAATCGGAATCCTTATCAATGCAGGAACAGCTTGGCTTTTCATCAAGGATAAAGACAAAGATATCAATGTAAAAGGGGCTTATCTACATATGCTTGCAGATGCTCTTGTTTCCTTAGGTGTCGTTGTCTCTGGTGTAATTATTATATTCACACAATGGTATTGGCTAGATGCTGTAATGAGTATACTAATTGCAGTGATTATACTAGTATCAACATGGGGACTTTTGACAGAGAGTTGGAAACTTTCTATAGATGGTGTTCCTAGAGAGATTGATTTGAATCGCCTAAAAAGCCAACTTTTAGATTTAGAAAAAGTTCAACAAGTTCGTAACTTACATGTATGGGCCTTAAGCACATCTCATAATGCATGTACAATTCAGTTAATGGTTGCTCAAGACCATACATTGGCAGAGCTAAAAGTACTAAAACACGAGATTCATCATTTGCTGGAACATGAACATATAAAACATAGTACTATAGAATTTATTATTTAAATAATGGAGTTAATATTCTAATCTATAATTAAGCTTTATAAATAAGTATAATAAACCTAAGTAGATAGCCACAATTAATTTGTATTTAATTCAAGCAGCCTTTTTGCGCTGCACTTTGTTAAAAAGCCTCGTGATAGCGGTGGTGGCAGCATAGCTTGCCACTAGTCGGCTTCGCCTCTGACCGCAGAGCGGCTATCCCTGCGTTTAACTTCGCTGAGCCCTTCGGGGTTTTCGCCTCGTTCAGCATCAAAAAATCTTGTGAATTATTATAAAATTAATTACGTCCACCTACTTATAATAAACCTACTTAAAGCAAACAATCAATTTATTGGAACCTTCGTCATGATTTCAACTGTAAATTAATATTATAGACTAATTGACTCTAATCAATAACTTCAAATTTTATGAAAAAGCAACAACTATACATTTTAGGACTTCTGTTCTTATGTTTTACTTGGTGGGGATGTGAAGAAATTCCACCAGATATTACGCTTAATTGTGATACTGATCGCGTAGTATTAGTAGAAGAATTTACAGGTGTAAAATGTGTAAATTGTCCTGCAGGTAGTGAAAAAATTGAACAGCTTTTGGATATATATCCAGACAACTTAATTGCCGTAAGTGTCCATGCAGGTTTCTTCTCAAAACCGTTTGATAGCAGCCCCGAAGATTTCACAACTGCAGATGGTGAAGCATTGGATGCACTCTTAGGTCCTGTGACCGGTTGGCCAGCAGCTACTGTTAATCGCAAAACATTTGATGGCGAAAGTGAGCGTATTTTATCTATCAATAGTTGGGCAGGCTATATTTCAGAAGAGCTTTGTCAGGCTCCAAAGATTACCGTAGAGATTACAACTAGTTTTGATACTGATTCTAGAGTATTATCTGTTGAAGTAACTGGAACAGGTATAGAAAATGTAGCTGAGAGCTTAGGCTTGAGTGTTATGCTTACAGAAAATAATATCACTGCACCTCAAACTACACCTACAAACTCAGAAGATGTGAATTATGTACATAAACACGTTTTGCGTGATTTTATTACGGATATAACTGGTGAAACGATTCACTCTGGTGGTAGTATACCTAGTAATTACAGTAAGACCTATAGTTATACTCTTCCTACAGGCTGGACTGCCGAAAATTGTTATGTAATTGCAGCTGTACATGGTATGACAGATAATACACGTGATGTGTTTCAAGCAGCAGAGAAAAAGATTATGAGTAACTAATAAAGAGGTATAAAAGTAGGGATATTTTTACTAAGCTTTTACCAAAACTGAGCTCCATTTTTTAGATCGATATGACTCATTGGGGGGTAAAATACTGAGGGAGATTTTCTTCGCAGAACACTTCGTGGTTCAGTATTATGGATGTTTCTTCTCTCACCTTTTGCCATTGCTGCGAGAGCTTGTGCTAAGAGGCACAAAAGTAGAGCAAAAAGAAAAGGTGACCAAAAAACCCCGAAGGGCTCTATGAAGTAAATTTCTTTTTAAATTCATCTTGTAAAGATTTGACTATCAGTTGCTCTGCTTAATACTGAAACAGCCTACTGAAAATCCCTATCAAAAAAGGACACTTTGTTATACAAAGTGTCCTTTTTTGAGGTTATATTTCGATTAAATTCATCTAAAAACCAGTAATAGTAGATTGACAAGTATCTATTGTAGCATCAGCGTGTGTAACAGTGTAGTTCAAGTTCAAAATACCTTCACTAAGTGTACCAGACCCCACAAAGGTACGACCTTTGGAATCTGTAGTATTAAAAGACAAACTGTTAGAACTCACAATATCTAGCTCTAGAAAATTTTGGTTATTAAAACCGCCTAAATTTCGAGTCACTACTCTTGTAGGACTAATAGGCTCTATAATCATAGAATAATTAACCGTTTTATCTCCACTATCGCCAGAAGAAAGATCCGTTCCAGAAAGATTACTTCCTCCAAACTTGGTAGACCAAGCTACACTACAAGTATTATCTGTGCCCAACTGATAACCATCATTACAAATGCAGATACCTTCATCACAATTGCCTTCTCCACAAACTATATCCTCGCATAAATCTTGCTTGCACGAGCTAAAGCTCAAGCCCAATACACAAGAAAGTAATAAGATTAAGAGATTATTCTGTGTCATAAAAAACTACTTTTGAACTTTTAGTAGTTGATGGTTGAAGCACAAGTATCCTTAACTCCATCTGTGTAAGTCACAACATAATTTAAGTACAAAACGTTACCAGATTTGAAACCAGTTCCCTCAAAAGTATTGTTATTTGCATCTGTTGCATTAATGCTAACATCATAAGAGTTTAGTACATCAATATTGATAGTATGTGTAAAACCTAGACTTGGGTTATTGAAACCACCTAAGTTTTCAATCTCTAATGTTTTCTCATTTACCTCTGTAATGTTACAGAAATAATTCACATAAAATACAGTGTCACTTGTACAAGTATCGACACTATTCAAGCTAGAACCTACAAACTTAGATGCCCAAGTTGTGTTACACAAGTTACTAGCATCTTTCTCATAACCATCGTTACAAATACAAATACCCTCTGAACAATTTCCCTGCTCACCACAAACTACATCTTTACAAGGATCTGTATCACAAGAAGATACAGCAAATACAATAGCAAATACAGCTACTAGAGATTTAAGCAAGTTTTTCATAATGCTTATTTTAGAATGTTTACGAATATTATAATTAAAATAGAAATTAAGTGCGTGAATGTAAAGTTTTTGTTAACAAAAACAAAAAAAGGAAGGGTAAACTTAGAGCGGTGGGTTTAAAATTGTCATTTTTTTTTGACCAAAAAATATACCAAGCTCTAAATTTACCCTTTATTGACTATGATATTGGACTCAAAAGATAATCCTATCGATTACGACCATACTGTTCGTGGCTAGATACCCAATCTGAAGATGAGATAGCAGCACCTAAAGAAAGTTCTCCTGCTAATACAACTCCTGCTACAATTTCTGCAAACTTATTTACCTTGTCTCGTCCCACACAATCTAACATTTTCAAACACTCTTGTTGACATGGTAAACTTGTTCCACCACCATAAGTAGCAACAATCAAAGAAGGAATAGTAATAGAGAAATAAAGATCTCCTTCCTTGGTTAACTCTAGATATACCACTCCTGCAGAAGATTCAGACACATTAGCTACATCTTGTCCTGTTGCAATAAACATTGCTGTAATTGCATTGGCAGAGTGTAAACCATTATTGTTAGCTCCAGATAAAATAGAACCAATATTAGCCACCCCATAATGATAAACAAGCTGTTCTGGTTCTACACGCATATGCTGAATTAAGATATCTCTTTTGAAAGTAATCTCAGCAGTTACACGTTTACCTCTTGTACGCATTATATTTACTTGGGAAGCCTTCTTATCTGTTGCAAAATTTGATTCTAGATAAAAATGCTTGATCTCATTATCCTTGTAATGATCTAAGATCCAACTACAAGCAGCAAAGGTTGCCCGTCCAACCATATTCTGTCCAGCAGCATCTCCTGTTGAATAATTAAAACGTAAGAAAGCAAACTTATTTGATAAATAAGGATCAATATATTGTAGGCGAGCAACACTAGACGTGGATTCTCCCTCTTCTGCAATTTTAGGAAAATTCACCTTTACCCAGTCTACAAAATCTCTAGCAGCGCGAGCATCTTCAAAAACAAAAACTGGTGCGCGTTGCATAGCATCTCTTACCACAGTACATTTCACACCACCACATAAATTTACTACCTTGATACCTCTATTGTATGATGCAACTAAAGTTCCTTCACTTGTTGCCATAGGAATCAGGAAATCACCTTTGGCATGTTCTCCATTGACCGTGATAGGTCCTGCAATTCCTAGTGGAACTTGTGCAACTCCTACGAAATGTTCGCAGTTACCACTCATCACATGAGGATCAAAAGCATAATGTTTAGGATGCTCTAATTCAACTCCAGTATAATCTTTGACAAAATCTAAGCGTTTTTGAATCGCTTCTGCAGAATAATCATCTTCCTTATCTCTAGGGATGACTACTCTATTTTCATCTTTATCACTAATACCATCTTCTACATCCAAGGTCAATTCTCCAAAAGGCTCTGCCACAAATGTAATTCCTAATTGGTGCTTACCTTTATCCATATGTGGAATTGCACAAAAGATATCTAGAGAACGACGTAATGGAAATTCTAAAGGATTATCTGCTGTAATGGTTGAGGGAGCAATTTTTTCACCATTATCTAATATGATTGTAATTGCACCTAGAGGAACTGAACGACCTTCTATTTTAATATTCTTAAGCCCTGCAAATTGGGCATCGCTCAAGCGATTTTTAATCGTGAATTTGATTCCACCTTCTACATTTTCGAGACTATTGAAATTGTATAATTGCTTTAAGATTAAGCTAGGAATAACCATAACTTGATACAAGATTTATAAGGTTAACAGAATACCCCACTGAGTGCAATGGCTTACTAAATGAATATTTTTTGAAGCATCACTTTTGGGAAGAACATGAAGAGAATTAAGAATTAGACTTGAGGGATATCATCAATTTTTATTTGGCAACAAACTAGGATTATCTAGAGCTTGGAAGATATAAATTCTATCCAAGAGATCTTAAATAGGGATACAAAGCTAATTGTAGCGTACTGTACTACCAACGTAATTTTAGAATAGCTTTTTTAAGATAGCTAGCTCCAAAAAAGACGATTCATTGCCTAAAGAAATACAGATACAAGTCTTATTTTTTCTTAAAATTATTGGAAGATAATCATAAAAATAAAATTAAGATAATAAAAGAGCATCAAAACTATTTCTAATGGTATAGTAAATAGTGAGTTTTGCAAAAAATAGCTGCTACAAAGATTTTTTTAGACTAATTTTTTTTGAAAAAATAGTCTGACCAACCATTAGGATCAGCTAATTAAACTAGGCAAAATTCTAGCGCCCCAATACTTCTTGATATTGAATACTAATACATGCTAATAAAAACAGTAAATGAATGAATTCAGCAGCACTCCTTTTTTTTATGGATTGTAAATTCATACTCAATAAAATTGTAATTGGAATTGCTAAAATAGCAAAGTAAAAGATGTCTAAGGTATGTTGAATTAAAAGAGACAAACTAGTAACGAAAACCAAAAGAAAGATAATATTAATCCCTTTTTGCTCACGTATAGTAGTTCTGTAGTACAAATTTGAGACATTCAATAAGCTCCACAAGAACACAAAAACTATGATGCCTAGACCTAAGTAAAATGCCCAAGAGAACTTAAGATTATGAATTATTCCGTTAAAATGTCTTGCTATATCGTGCTCCCACCACCACATAAAATTATCTGTAAGATAGAAGTAAGTCCCCACTAAAAAAAGGGGAGTCACAAATCCACTAAGTAGTATAGCTCCTTCTCTCCAATCTAAGGGTCTCATAACAATTAGACCAATACTAAAACCAAGAAAATAGATTGAAGTAGAAAAGTAACAAAGAGAAGCTAAAGCTACATAAAACCCTGCATTATAAATATCTATAGTAGAAACCTTTTTTTCGTAAGTATGATATAATGCGTGCAGACCTAATAATAAAAAAGTATTGGCTATCAAGACTGGATTTAATGAATCTACATCTGTAAAACAGTTGATTATTAAGATATAACAGATAGCAGTAATGTAGTTAAAATGTTTTGCCAAACGATTCTTATTTACAAAACCATTAATAGTTAATGCCTGTAAAATAATCAAACTGAATGCAAGAGGAAATTGTAACCAATTTACCTGTTCTATTATTTTATAGACTCCCAAGCTCAAAGAATTAGCATTGAGCTGAAAATCTTGTAGCGTAGGTTGGTTTACAAAAAATATATCAGCAAAAAAAAGCATGACATACAGGATAAGAAACAGGACTGTATGTAAATTACTATTTCGAAAAAATTGTAACACTTTATATATAATTATACTAATTCATAGAGGCTATTCATCTTGTCAAGGACTTGGTACGTTAAATACATTCAAAATACCCCAAGATCTTGACATAAAAAACTACTGATTTGTACTACGTCAGCTATATTGACCAATGCAACTCTTCAAGCATTTGCTTTACTCCCTCCTCGTTTTAGAGCTTTCATATTACAATTTAGAATAAAAATAGACATGCTTTTAGTACGATAAAACCATAATGAATTAATGTGATTGATAACAAATGATTTCTAAGCTTATCTGTTATGTAGAAAATTCAAGAAATTTCATAGCACCTATCTATTAGATTTTATAGAATCTATCACCCATAATTTTCAGATAGAAGCTACTATCAACAAAAATATAGAATCTGTTGCAATATCTTCAAGAATATCTGACACAATTATTTTTGTGTCGTAATTATAATAGTCCGTGACTCTTTATGCTTTTTTATAAAAAGCTGAGAAGTTTTGTTTTTTACTAATTGACTATCAGCAACTTACAGAATTATACATTTAAAGCAGCAAAATGCTTTATAATTGATAATCAATCAGTTCAAAACCACGAAGTGCTCAGCAAAGCTAAACCTTCACGGACTATAGAATTAGGCAGACCAATTAAATTATCGAGTTATTTCAAAACATCTAACTAGTTATTTTACAATCTATGGAAAACCAAGGATTACAACTCTTTTTACCTACTCATAGCACTACTATGAAACTTAAAATAAGTTTTGTCCTGACCACCAAGCAATTATATACCAATCTAATGGCTATTTTGGTTCTTTGACACCCCCTGTGGTCAATAACCAAATATAATCGTGTTCATGGCGATGGCTAACCCGAAGGGCTCAACGAAGTTAAAGACCATCACCATAAAGATCCATTTTTTATGTGAATCTATTTTCCATACGATTTGTCAAAGAACTACTATTTTAAAACAACTACTGTATATAATTTTTGCTCTTAGACAAGCTACCCAATAGAGTATAATGAGATTATCTAACGCAGATCCGAGGAATAAAAACCCTTTATACGACAAGAATTATTGAATTTCGTATTAGGCTCAATTTTTAGTTCTCTCCCCAGTTTGATCTGTCTAAACTTCTGTATTGAATGGCTTCTGCTATATGATGTACAGCTATATTCTCTGATTGCTCTAAATCTGCAATTGTTCGCGCTACTTTCAGGATTCGATCATAAGCCCTACCAGATAATTGTAAACGTTCCATAGATAATTTCAACAACTCTTGACTTTCTTGATTCAATTGGCAAACCTCTCGTATTTGCCGAGAAGGCATATGTGCATTACAATATACATTTGGCTGATCTTGAAACCGTTTTTCTTGAAAATCCCGTGCAATAGATACTCGTTCTAGTATCGATTCACTTGCTTCTGTTGACTCGGAAGAAGTTAATTGTTTAAAATTTACTGGTAATACATTTACATGTAAATCAATACGATCCATTAAAGGCCCCGAAATCTTATTCATATATCGCTTAATAGCAATCGAAGAACAGACACATTCTTTTTCAGGATGTGTATAGTAGCCACAAGGACAAGGATTCATAGAAGCAACCAACATAAAACTAGCTGGATAATCTACTGTGAATCGAGACCGAGAAATCGTAATTCCTCTAGACTCCAAAGGTTGGCGTAAGACCTCTAAAACAGTTCGTTTGAACTCAGGCAGCTCATCTAGAAACAAAACCCCATTATGAGCTAGAGATATTTCGCCTGGTTTGGGAGGTGCACCACCTCCTACTAAGGCAACATCACTAATTGTATGATGTGGATTTCGAAAAGGGCGCTGAGCAACAAGGGAAGCCTCTCTAGGTAATAGCCCCACTACTGAATGAATTTTGGTTGTTTCTAAAGCCTCATGCAGAGAGAGTGCTGGAAGAATAGTTGGGAATCGCTTAGCTAACATGGTTTTTCCTGCTCCTGGAGGTCCAATTAGGATAATATTATGTCCTCCTGCTGCAGCAACTTCTAGAGCACGCTTAACACTTTGTTGCCCTTTGACATCCGAAAAATTGGCTGAAAACGCTGTGATATTTCTAGCAAACTCCTCTCTAGTATCAACTATGGTACGCGTTAGTTCCAATTCTCCCTGAAAAAAAGAAACTACATCATTCAAATGGCGAACTCCATATACTTCTAAATCATTGACAATAGCTGCTTCTCTTGCATTTTCAATCGGTAAGATTAATCCTTTTCGTTTTTCCTTGCGTGCTTGAATGGCCATAGGAAGTGCCCCTCGAACTGGTCTAAGGGTTCCATCTAGGGATAATTCACCCATCAGTACATAATCCTCTAAAGTATTAGAAGGTATTTGATTGGTTGCTGCTAAAATACCTATAGCTAAAGGCAAGTCATAGTTGGAGCCTTCCTTGCGTATATCAGCAGGTGCCATATTGATGACAATACGAATGCGAGGAACTCGATATCCAATGGTTTTGACTGCGGTTTCTATACGGTCGTAGCCTTCTTTGACCGCATTTCCTGGTAGGCCAACAAGAGAATAGCCTGGTCGTCCTTGACCAATACTTCCTCCTGCACTAACTTCTATGGTAATGGTTTGGGCATAGATACCCTCTACTGCGCTAGCAAATGTTTTAACTAACATGGTTTTCTGGATTTTGGATACAAATAGCCCATTTTGATTCAATCAATGTAAACGTTAGGACTATTTTTAGTAAAATAATGTTCTCTATATACCTATAATGATAGTTCGTTAATTTTCTAATTTTTAGTCAAATTCTGAAAGGTTCAGCAAAGCTAAAAACCTACGAACTATTTTTGTAATCAAAACAAACTTATAAAATAAAAACTAGAATTTCCAATTTTTGCTATTCCTTTATTTATATTCTTTTTCCTTTACAATCACAAATACATCTTCATTATTCTTCTTCATAATATAATTTTCACGTGCAAATTTCTCTAAAGTGGCATTATTTCGAAACAATTCCCGATGCTTGCGTTCTGTTTCTTGTATCTCGTTCTCAAAATAAGCCTTTTTATTTTTAAGCTCTTGTAGTGTTACTTGCAAATTGTACTGGGAAATAATGCTGTTGGTATCAAAAAAGAACATCCATAACACAAAAATGCCTGTGCTTAGTATGAATTTATTTTTTAATGGTGCAGGTATATTTTCCTTGATTCTATCCCAACTGGTTCTCTTTCTTCTTGCCATTCTATATTTTGATTATCAATTAATTGCGAAAACCTAAAAATATTGTTAGTTTCAACTATATTAATTAGTAAAGAATGCTTCAAAAATAAGGAATTATTATTAAGATAAGTAGGTGGACGTAATTAATTTTATAATAATTCACAAGATTTTTTGATGCTGAACGAGGCGAAAAACGTAGGG
>JAKVCT010000579.1 GCA_022448995.1 Saprospiraceae bacterium | reverse complement strand
ATCTTTTCTTTGGGGTAGATTTATATGTTCATTTGGAGTCAGATTTTGTAGTGAGATACTTAGTTGTGAACTTCCTTTTGATTATTCCGCTAGTGTGGTTATTTAATAAATTGTCATATCAGAATCTACATATAAAATGGGTGAGAAAAACTATCCGCTTATTTACAGGAGCAAAGACAATGAAAGCATTGGAGTTTTTGAGCGATATTGAAGCGTTTAAGGATTAAATTTTGATGATGATTCTTTTTGTAAGGATTTGGATTAGCGTGCAGAGTAGAAGTTAGGGATGCTGTATTTAGAGTACTACAGAGTGGAAACACTTTAGGTTTTGCTTCGCTTGCTGTAAAATATCCTTTTACAAAAAAAATAACCATAGTATTTAAAGGAAGGAGTCAAACAAGTGTAGTTTACCCCTTCCTCTAAAATTTTGTATGACCTATCAAGCAGTACTCTAATTGACTTACTGGAAGTTAAATTCACACATCAAGAACTGCCATATTCTCCTGGGTGCAAAGATTGTCGATTATTTAGATAGGCATAAATAGACCCAATCCAATATAAAATTTTAGTTTGTTGTTTCCAGTTCCTCCCACACTAGTGACATCTATGTTAATAGGTCCTATAATCGAATTATAGGAAAATGTACTACCTATTGAGTATAGATAACTTGCAGCGGACAATTCTTCTTCAACCCATTTGTGTTTAGGTAACAAAGCATTTTCTATATAATCGTCAAAATATTCTCTACCAACTGAGATATAATCGATGTGAGGAGTAATAAAAAATTTCGCAACCGGACTAATCTGTAAACTTGTACCTAAATGGATGAATTGATAAGCATTTATCTGATTTCTATTTAAACCATAAAACGAAAAGAAATATCGCTTAAAGTTCGGTAAGCTCCCTCCAAAGTGATATTCAAACCCTGCAGCTTTACTATAATTTGAAGAAGGATTCCTTTTGTCGGCAAACATGAAACCAAATTCTGGATTGATGATCCAGGTCACTTTTGGATTAACTGTAACCCTTCTCTCATATTGGAATAGGATTCGCGTAAAATTGCCAATGGTAATATTTTCATAACCTATTAAGGCTGGATCTTCTATCCCATCTGGATTGTAGGTAATATAATCTGTCTTATTTAATAAGGTCCTAGCAAGCCGTATATTCATTTTGCTTCCTTAGTAGGGAAAAACACCTTGTTGAGGTTGTTTTTAGAATAATGTACATACAGCTCGGTACTTTGCATCTCAAATCTCTCTAAATTCTGTGCATTTAAATCCACGGCAGGATCTACTTTTGGGGTCATACGATGATTATACAGATCCGCACCAAATCCGATATAACTTTCAAGAGGCTTTATATTCTTGTTTATTTCGTTTGATAAAATTGAATACCTCAATGAGAACTCATCGTTCAACTCGATACCAAAAATACCAAATTTTTGTGTAGACCAATTTTGAAATATTTCATTTCGTATCCACCAGGATTTTTGCTTTCCCAATTGTTTTTGGTATTGGACTCTGTAGCTAGGATCATTTGATATATCACCAGTAACCAAAATACGGGAGGACTTTCCTAATACATTTCTACCAATATAGTTACCTAAAAGACCGATTCCGGAATTATCATCGAAATGCAGCGCAAATCTCAATTGATGAGGTGAATTTTCAACTGCAGTGACATGCATGCCAACCAAACCTTCCTCTAAAACTGGAACCGCGTCTACTTGAGAAAATAAATTCGTTCCCATTGCACGCTCCAAGGCAGTCTCAAGTTCTTCAATAGTATAAAGCGTATTCGTTTTAATATTCATCCGCGCCTTAACCAAATCCAAATTATTATCGCTTATGCCGCGATACAACACCGTGTCTAAAACTATTCTATTCGATACTGTGGGCAGTTTTACCGTTTTTTGATCGTATGACTCTAAAGTTCGAGCCAATTCCAATAGCTTATCCATATT
>JAKVCT010000578.1 GCA_022448995.1 Saprospiraceae bacterium | reverse complement strand
AACGAAGAATAATATCGCGAGCTGCTATGATCGATGGGTCTGGTTACAACATCCCCCCGAATTACAAAGCGAAGACACGGCCTTGCATACAGTTGTTAGTGAATGCCCTCGAATATGTGGAAATTGCACAGTTTTTCTTTAAACCAGAAGAAGTTAAAATGCGAGCTCGTATCGCTTCTTTCCAAGACCAGCTATTTGATAAATATCGCCCAGATAAAATTGATAGACAAATAGCCATTCGTCTGATATGGGCCTATGTGGCTTACATCAATAAATATCCAGAAGATCAATTTGCTGCTATTTATTGTTATCAAGGTGCACGTCTGGCAGGACAGATCAATGAACACATTGCATCTATAGAGTTTTTAGATTTAATCTATAATCAGTATACAGATTTCGAACAGTATGCTGAATCTATGTTTCTGTTAGCCGCTCAATACGAAAATCAACTTACCACATATCTAGAGGGAAGAGATCCATCACAATATGTAGAGACAAAAGTAAATTCTAAAATATCTATCAGGTATTTAGAAAATATAGAACCGTTGAAAGAGGCAGAAAAGCTGTATAAAGAGTTCTTGCAAAAATATCCCAAACATGTACTCGTTCCTCATGCAGAAGCTGGCCTCAAGTATTTAGGTAAAAAGCCCAATGAGGTAATAACTAACTTTCTAACTATACAAAAGGATAGCTTACAATAAAGTTTTTATACTAATCCATGGCTAGAATATGTATAGTGATGCAAAAGAATTTAGATTCAATCAAGGCATTTTTAGAAGGGATAGCCATAGCTATCCTCTCTAAAAATAATGAAGTGTAAAATCAAATCTGGCGGTCAACTTACTTTTTATATCTGCTGAACAACCCTAATAGTTAAGACCACTTTACATTAAAAATATATTAAGAGTATATGGTAATTCAACAAAAAGCTGATCATATACATTAGTATTTTAGTAAAGCATTGTGTAACTTTGTAGTCTTTTTATTAAAAAGGACTTTTTTGTGGACAAAAATCAAGCATTAATGTTAGAGACGACCATTAAAAATACTACACTAGAACGTCTGCATAAGATCGTACAACAGCGTATTATGGTTATTGATGGAGCAATGGGAACTATGCTTCAACAATACAAACTTGAAGAAAAAGACTACAGAGGCGAACGATTTGCAGATTATCATCGAGATTTGAAAGGCAATAATGATTTGTTATCCATTACACAACCCAAAATTGTGGAGGCTGTCCATAAAGCCTATTTAGAGGCAGGTGCAGACATTATAGAGACAAATACGTTTAATGCAACTTCCATATCACAGGAAGATTATGATATGGCTGACCTGGCCTATGAAATTAACTATGCTGCAGTACAGTGCGCTCGCAAGGCTGCCGATTACTATAATCAGATTACTCCAGAGAGACCTCGATATGTAGCAGGTGCTATCGGGCCAACCAATAAGACAGCTTCACTTTCTCCTGATGTTAATAATCCTGGCTTCAGAGGTATTACCTTTGATGAATTGGTAGATGCTTACTATGAACAGACATGTGGTTTGATTGACGGAGGTGCAGATCTTCTACTTATCGAAACTGTGTTTGATACCCTGAATTGTAAGGCAGCACTTTTTGCTGTCGATAAATATCTGGAGGAAAAAGGTATTGAAATGCCTATAATGGTATCGGGAACAATTACAGATGCTAGTGGTCGTACCCTATCAGGTCAAACTGCAGAAGCTTTCTGGATCTCGATTAGTCATGCGAAGCTTTTTAGTGTAGGGCTCAACTGTGCATTAGGCGCCCAAGAAATGCGTCCGTATGTCGAAGCTCTATCCAATATTGCCAATTGTTATATCAGTGCTTATCCTAATGCAGGATTGCCAAATGAGATGGGAGAATATGATGAGACTCCTTTATTTATGGCTCAACAATTAGAAGAATTCATGCAAGATGGTTTAGTTAATATTATTGGAGGTTGTT
>JAKVCT010000577.1 GCA_022448995.1 Saprospiraceae bacterium | reverse complement strand
CATTCTTAAAAACAGAGGACTATCAAAAATATGTTGAGTTTAGGAAACTTAAAAAGGAGTTACAAAAGCTATCTAAATATTCTAAAGTAGAATTTGATAAGTTAGAACACGAAAAGGCCTTAAGAATTCAGGCAATTAATCCTAGATATTATCATGCTCACGAATTAGCAGGTAATTTGTACAAAGCAAGAGCACAATGGGATTTAGCTATAGAAGCCTACACAAAGGCATTATCCTTGGAGATCGCAACCATAAAAGAGCGTCAAACTATAGAACTGGCATTAGCTGAATGTTCAGAAAAATCTAAACAATGATCCGATTATTTTTACTAGTGTTTATAAGTAACTTCCTCCAAGGTAATTTGAGTGCTCAAACTATCAGTTTTGAAGCAGATAGTATACACTTACAACGTATACCAAAAAAACTGAAATCAGCCAAACAATTCTTAGGAGAATATTGGCTGATACAAGGAGATACATTAAGATATGGAATGCCTCCCAAGAAGTATGTCAAGAGTTCAAAAAATAGTAGACAGATAGATACCTTAATTTATAAAGATTTGAGAAAGGAAAAGCCTGATACCATCTATTTCAATGCTCAAAAATCGGGAGCATATGCATTTTCATACAATCCATGTTGTGGTGGTTTTAATATTAAAGCACTAAAAACTCAAAAATACACAACACCAAGATTTAGAGTTAAGCTCAAAAATACGAAGCCTAACGTTAAGTACCTCATTACCTTGGGGGAGTCAGGAATGCTCTACAGAACAAAAGGTGTTTTAAGGAGAGCATGTTATAGTGCAATGGCATCTAATCTAGTTCATTTTACTATTGAAGAAATCGAAATTTGTGAGACATCTGATAAAGAATGTAAGAGTATTTGTTTAATTAAAAATGGTAAAGTAGATGATAGCCAAAATTTTGAATATAATATAGAGAGTAATAAAATTAAAAAAATAAAATAAAGCTGTTGTTGGTTTTTTAATGTTTGATAATGAGGTTTTTTCAGTGATAAAAAAACAACAACTTGCATGTGCTAATATCAAAAATACTTCATCAGCCATAAGACTATCCTTCATGAATATCCCAAGTCTAGAACAACAACATCCAGATGACATCAGACAGGTACAAGGACAAAAACTAAGAACCTTGCTAAGCTATCTTCAAAAAAACTCTCTCTACTATCAACGATTATTTGAGCAACATAATATCAATATAGCTTACATACAAGGAGTAGATGACCTTCAGCAAATTCCAACAACTCAAAAGGAAGACTTACAAACATATAACGAAGATTTTATTTGTGTAGATAAAACACAAATTGTTGACTATGTGACAACTTCTGGGACTTTGGGCGCCCCAGTAACTTTTGCACTAACCAATAAAGATCTCGATCGTCTGGCCTACAATGAAGCTATTTCTTTTGCTTGTGCAGGAGTTACTAACAAAGATATCATACAACTTACTACTACCATGGATCGAAGATTTATGGCAGGTTTAGCCTACTTTTTAGGTGCTCGAAAATTAGGTGCTGGAATTGTAAGGGTTGGTTCTGGATTGCCAGAGTTACAATGGGATACAATAAAAAGAGTTGCCCCAACAGTATTAATAGCAGTTCCTTCATTTATTATGAAATTGATAGAATATGCTAAAAAACATGGGATTAACTATCAAAATAGCTCTATCCAAAAGGCAATTTGTATTGGAGAACCTATCCGAAATACAGACTTTAGTTACAATACACTAGGTAGAAAAATAACAGAACTTTGGGATATTAAATTATATTCTACTTATGCATCTACCGAAATGAGCACAGCTTTCACAGAATGTCAAGCTCAGAAAGGAGGGCATGCACATCCAGAGTTGATTATAGTTGAGTTGTTAGATGAGGATGATCAACTTGTTGGTGATGGAGAGACAGGAGAAGTTGTTATCACTACATTAGGGGTAGAGGGAATGCCTTTGTTGCGATTTCGAACAG
>JAKVCT010000576.1 GCA_022448995.1 Saprospiraceae bacterium | reverse complement strand
TAAGCGGTTACCAACAAAGAGCCTTTTTCTGATTCTTGCATTAATTCTTTTTTCATGACCTCTATTTGGCTCTTACTAAGCTTAGCATCTCGAATATGCTGATCGAGATAGGTTTTTACAACGCTTATCATTTCCTGCTTTCCGACAGGACCAATGCTTTTCACCATTTTAAGATTTTCTACCTGACCAATCATTTCCTCTTCGTTAGTAAAACCACTATGCTCCATAAATGCCCTGCGAACACTTTTACAAATATTACATTTTCCAATAAAAAATTGATCCTTAGCTGCTACCTCCAGGGCTAGTTCTCTAGTGATCTTATCGCGTTTCAAGCCTTCTGAAATAGCATCGTACAAGAAAGTATCCATACTTATTGTCTCTCCGGATTTATACTCAAGTGCGGTTTTTGGAGTACTACAGGCAGAAAGGCAGATGACCGATAGAAATAAAAGGGATCTTAAACGCATAGTCTTAATTTTGAAATTAGCAATTGAAGCTCATTGTCGACTGTAAATAAAAGCCGCCAATAAGTAAAAACAATAACGCTAATTCTCTCTACCAACTTATAAGTCCTCTTCTTTTTCTAAGCTAATGCTTATTATTTTACCTTACTAAAAGCTTTTATTAAAAGATAATCATCAGCTACTTAGTTATCTATATCACCTCTTAGCCTCTACTACTTATTAAAATCTATCTCCGTAATGCGTTTTAAAAAGGCTTTTGCATATTCATCGTCAGGCTTCAAGAAGACTGATCTTTCAAAGTAATTTTTAGCCACATCATACGCTGCTATTTCAAAGTAAATTTCTCCAAGACCATTGTATAAGCTTGTATTATTAGGCATCAAGTCTACTCCATACTTAAAAACCTTAATTGCTGCTTGTGGATTTTTCATACTTCTATACCATTCATTGGCTATAGCTTGTATTAAAGAAGCAAGACCAGCATTAGTCAATTGCTCCTCTGTATACTGAACAGTACCTAAAGCATCTTCTATAAGCCAATAAGGTTGCTCAGGATTATTATATTTTAGATAAAACTGCTTTCCCAAAGAACTGTCTGAAAATAAATCAGCCATCTTAAGTTTGTGGTCCTCTTTTTCAAATTCCTTATTTAAATCTAATTCGATATACTCCTCGAAATCGTGATAATAATACAGGCGAACTTTCATTTCAGTCAAATCATATATGGTAGAATATTGAGTAGCGGTTATATCGGCTTGAATCATTTGCTCCATTACATTACTACAATAATCCAGAGTCACCTCAGCATTCGTAGAATCAATAAAATTGATCCCTTTTTGATAGTAAGGCAATTGAACATCCTCAATGGATTTAGTTTGAGAATAATAGAAATTTGAGAAGGTCTTCTCAGGATCATCCCCCAGGATCATCTCATCGCCTTCGATGATTAAATATGTTCCTGATCGATCAACAAAGACCAACTGATAACTTTGCATCTCGCTTAAATCTAATTCCTCATAATATGCTTTGACCTCTTCCACAGAACGCATACTTTGCATTACCTTTATTAGAACCGAATCAAGCGACTCCTTTTTTTTACCACTTGTATGCTCAACAGGTAGCGCTAGGGTAGCAAAGCCATCAACAATAAGACCAGCTTCATTAATAGCTCCCTGCGGAATATCCATAAATCCCACATACATCACCGAATAGGAATTTGCATCCTGATTTTCAAACCATATTTGAGTATTGGGCGTAATCCAATCCTCATTATTCCCTACGATCGTTTTTCCATGCATAGTCGATTTATACATTGTACATGCCCCACAGAACTGGCTTATTGTGAATAATAGTACTATTGCTGACAAGATTGCTTTCATCATTTTTTTTACTTTAAATTAAACATGTAGCTAGAGTACATAAAATGACTTAAAATCTTATCCAATACCCAAAGGAGTAAGTCCAGAAAAAGAATACTGGACAACTTATTACTGAACAGTCTTCTTGTATTCGGAGGGCGTA
>JAKVCT010000575.1 GCA_022448995.1 Saprospiraceae bacterium | reverse complement strand
GCTGAGCCTTTCAGGGTTCCCTCGCCAAATAATATTCTAATCTTTCAGATTAGGGTAACCTTTTTAGACAGCCCCTTAATTTTATGGGTATTAGGAAGGTTAACGCTGCAGAGCCCTGCAGAGTGTCTGCTTTGATCTGTCAAATAACTTTTGCACTTTATTCCGACATTTCTTTTTGAATTTCATATAACTTTAGACATATTAGAGTTTATTACGAATAGTTTTGCATGCAAACCCCCGAAGGGCTCACTAATTACTTCTTGCATACTATTCTTCGTTATGTAATCTATTCTTAAATCAGAGTTTTTATGGATAAATATCAAAAAATAATAGTTCTCTTAGGGGTGCTTTTCTTTGGGCAGTCTTGTACGAGTAATGAGTCCGCGTCAAAGGTAGAGAATGAGCTAGTTCAAAATCAAGATGAGCCTATTAGGGTTTATACAGATTTAACTAAAGCTGGTTTAAAAGGTAAGGTACAGTATTTAGAAGAAGTCATATATTCAAAGGCTATAGACGTTTTGAAGGAAGCACCTGAAAATTTAACAATATCGGCTTATACTGTAGATGGTAGGTTGGATTCTTCTGTAACTTTTGTTTCTTCTAGTGGAGAAAAAACGAAAGTGAGTTTTTATTATGAGTATTTAGAAAATAGTGTAAAAATTACTCAACAGGTAAATGATCAAGCTTCGAACTTTGAAATTGGACAAACCTTGGATGATAAGGGACGTGTGCTTAAGATTGCACAGTACTTTGGTGGAGAGGCTGCATTTACGGAAGTGTACAAGAATAATGCATCAGGACAGTGGTTGGAGAAGAATTATGAGACGCCTGCTAATTATCCTAGGCCTGGTGATATGCCTTGTAAGGAGACAAGGCAGTATGATGATAAGGGGTATTTGGTTCAGGAGGATATTTATCTGAATATGGGGAAGGATTGTGTGCCAAGTAAACGTATTGATTATAGAAATAATAATCAAGGAGATCCTACTCAGTTGATTTTTAAAGGGGCAAAGGGGGATACCATAGATGTTAGGAATTGGTCGTATAAGTATGATGAGTATGGAAATTGGATTGAACGTACAGCTTATACATCAACAAATGATCCACTTAATCGAACCGTGAGGGTGATACGTTATTGGTAACTAGGGTGCTCTGCGAAGCAAACCTCCCTAACTAATCATTGAGGTTAGCCAAGACTGTAAAATCAAGACGGAGTGTTGTTACTTGTACTGTAGGATAACGAAAATCTAATTTGAGTAGTAAGTTAAAATTATCTTTTGTGATATATGGAGTAACATCACCAATTGAAGGGATAAGATCTAAAGTGCTTACTCCTGTTTGAGGAATATTTTCCCGATAGGCAACCTCCATAAATGTACTGTCATCTTTGATATTCACAATAGCTCGACGAAGAATATCCAGATTTAATTCGCCATCCACAGAAGTGATACGTAAACCAGCAGCTTGTGCATCAGAGATATTATTGAGGCTTGTACCTAAGACATTTTCAATTTCAAAGTTGTAGGTTAGAATAGTACCCAATCCAGGTGGAACTTCCACAAAAGCTACAAAAGGAATTTCGGTTCGATTGTCCCTTCTACAAGAGCTGAGTGATAAATAAATAATGCTTAAGCCTAGAATTAATATGCTGGATAATTTCATTTGAAAAGTCATTCTTGATTATAAAGGTAAATGTATAGAAATATAAACGTATCAACTATTAAAAAAGGTAGGAATCTCATAGGTTTTAAATAGGTAGGGAAGTTTAGCATTAAAATAATCCACTGATAATTAATTATTTACAATGCGAGTTGAAAAAGAAGTTACCCCGCTTTTTGCACTTTATGTTCAAAAGCGGGGTAACCCCGAAGGGCTCTCCAAACTTACTTTTATCTAGAGCTTGTACTTGAACGTGAACTAAGGAAAAAGAAAAAACATAAAGGATTGATAAGTAAAGTTTTGTAAATTTAATTACAACAAAAAATT
>JAKVCT010000574.1 GCA_022448995.1 Saprospiraceae bacterium | reverse complement strand
AATGAATACGCAACAACATCTATTTTATCCTAAGCATACGGACACAGTTTCAAGTGCTATTTTGTTATCTTTTCGGGTTATATTAGGAGGGGTATTGTTTTACTACAGCTTTTCTAAGCTCATGCATGTGGATTTTCATCAGATTCCTCCTGCTAGTGATTTTTCTATACGAATGATTTTAGAAGGCAAGTTACTAGTATTATTGTCTATGATATGTGCAAGCTTACTGATTTTAGGTTTGGGGACTCGCATTGCAATGGTATTTATTATTGTAAAGATAATACTAATTATTGCCATGCTGGCTGAACATCCAACCAAAGAGAGCGATGCTGCATTTTTGTATTTATTTCCTTCGTTGTCTCTATTAATGAGCGGAGGAGGGCGCTACTCCTTAGATTATTTTTTCTTTGTGTATTTACCAAGCACGCAACTTGCAGATATTTTAGATGATAGAGGATGGAAGTAAATGCGTTCCACATCGAGTAGGTAGATACAATTGCTGCATCTATTGAATATCCCGAGGAACGAAATAACTGAGCCGTCGAGCCTCAGATCAATGGTGTCATCTATTAGAGTTGTTTGGTGGGCTGTTAACTTATCTTTTTATGTCTGCCGAACAACTCCATTAGTCAAGGACTATTTAGGGCATTTTTTTAGTTCATTCGATACATTTTTAGATAGCCAACCGCTTTCCCTCCGGTACGCTCAGCATTAAGTACATTATTTTTTAAACTTCGAATATTAATGTAATAGACTTCTCTTCCATCTTTCCAAAACTTGATTTTATTATTGCCTAGAGAAGTTGTTTCAAAAGAATCACAAGTATAAGTGGTGTATGATAGTCGAACCTCAGCAGTGCCATCTCGATTAATGTCTATTCCTAGGTGATCATCATCTGTCTGCCAAGTTCCATAGAGCTCTTCAAGTTCATAATTTGGAGTGAAAAAGCAACTGCTTAGTCCTGTAAGAATTAGGAGTGTGATTATTAGTAGTTTCATGAGCTTATTAATTTATAAATTTAAGTGTTTTTTTGAGTTGTGGAGCTATTTCATTTCGAATAATACTCAATGGATGAAAAGGAAACAGGTAGTCAAATTCGGACCTCTCTGAAAGATTCATGGTGTTGCCTTCTGTAAATCTTTTGTCATAAGGATCTTGACGGAAAAGCTCTGGAGTGGTTAATAACTCTTGACCAATTATATCTGCTATTAGCATTAGAAAAACATTATCGCGCATACCTGTAGGAGACATTTCAAGCACTTTTATAATGATTTGATACAGTTTTTGCTCTTCATAGTTTTGAAGATTTAAAAAATAAGTATAATCCATGCCAGTACTTTCCTTTCTAGGTATTTTTAGGATGCTTTCACTTCCGCTTAGGCCATTTTCGAGTGTAAAATATTCTACAAAAATCAGCCCGCCACCTTCTTCTACAGCTAAGCTGCGCAACCAATTTCTATAATTGGGCATTTCTTGTTGCACACCTTCTTTAGTTATTGTCCCATTTGGAGGGACAACCAGTACTTGCATGGTATCATCATACTCATTACAATACACAGCTTGAGCATCTGTGGTTTCGTACAATGCCCAATTGAGTGTATCAAATTCCAAATGTTGGTGTTGACTCAAACTGGTTTCGTAGAAGTTGTTTAAAAATGATTTGTTTTTGATCGAATCAAAATAATGCAAAAAGCAATGTAATGGAAACTTTGCCAATTCCTAACAGTAGTTTCAAAACGAACCAAAAGTGTCTTAAAAGCATCAATCCAAGCATTGGTACGTTCAACAGAAAAACGTTCTTTATATAATTTGTCATCTAAAAGATCTCGATCATCTGTATTTTTACTGTTTCGCTTATTAAAATCAATATTAGGAATAATTTCATGTGCTTTACGTTGATTTCTAAATGCTTTAGAGTCAAAACCAGCATCTGCGTTCATAAATATTCCCTCTGTATTGATCGTTGATTCTTGTAAATCACTAAGCATTTTACTAAATTGTT
>JAKVCT010000573.1 GCA_022448995.1 Saprospiraceae bacterium | reverse complement strand
AGTGTCTCCTTCTAGTTTTTTTTCGCAAAATAGAATGCAGTCTTCCCATTCTTCCATACGCCAAGATAATTCTACTTTAGCTGCAGAGTTCATCATAATAGAGAATAACCCTGGTCCGAAACCTTTACTCAGCTCAACATCATTCAATAAATCAGCCAGTTCCATACCTTTGCGATATCTCCCTTGTTGACCACAATTTATTATGTAGTATCCTAAATTATGAGCAAAGTTCCAGTTGTTTGTGGCTTCTACATTGTATTTTTTTTGATAAGAAGTGTCTGTTAATAACGCCTTTTCAAATGAGAGTCTAGCCTTTTCGAAGTCACCTAATTCATAATAGACGTGGGCTGGCATGTGCTGAATGTGGCTAGAGTTTATAGCTAAATCTCCAATTAACTCAGCACTTTTTATTGCATCTTCCGGCTTGTCACCTTCTAAATGATGAATCAAGTAATGATGTGCTGCCATTAAATTTGGATTTATTTTCATAACTGATTTAATAGTGCTTAAAAAAAACTGTGCCTCCTTATCAGGTTTTCCATTATTATATGCTCCTAAAAAATCACCAGCTGCTATTAATTTTAATTCGATTTCATTTGGGAAAGCCGTGATGAGTGAATCCCTTACTTTTCCAAGTTTTTTAGTTTTACCGACTTCGCTTAATTTTTCAAAATACCGAATGTAGGCCCATTCTCGTTTTGGAATATTGTGCAAAACAGAGAGTTCTTTCGATTTTTGCAAATAATATGCACTTTCAAATTCTCTGTTATTTGCATGATTTAATGACCAATGAAGACCTAGGTATCCTAGCGCACAATTGGAATCTAACCTGACTACTTCTCGAAAAGCTCTAAAAGCTTCATAATCCCAGTAACCATGTTTATAGCTTAGTCCTTGATTGAACCATACTTGTGCACTATCGTTAGCTGTAGATATTTTGAGTTGATGGTTGCCAACATCTGTTATATAAGGAGCTTTTGTGTATCCTTCCAGTGGGTTTACGATACGTTGATCACAACAGTTTTGTCCTAGAGCTATTGTTGAGACTATGGAGAGTAGAATTGTGTAATAGAATTTCATGCTAATATAAATTTTGGCTCCCTAGGTCTATTAAAATTTTATTTCTCGTTTGTTGTTGTATATTTTTTAATAAACTAATCAGCAGTTAGCCCTTAGGGGTTTGAGTAAAATTAGTATTTGAGCACGACACGTGCAAGCGGTGAACTTTTCTTAATTTGTTATGGGCAGTTTTTCTAGATGGTTTAATAAAGAATTCTTAATCAATCTCTTTGGCATTTTCTAATATGTAGTAGAATTGATCAGGGTCATCATAATTCAAGATTAGCTTGCCGTAAAACTCCTTGTACGCATCCATTGCGAAAAGATCATCTGGATTTTTCATAAACATGCTTATGACTGAAGCAGGGCTCGCATTACCACAGAAGTAGCAAGAAGAATAAGGGTTTGCAGACAAGGCAACCAGTTCTCCCTCTTCGTCAATTGGTATCACATATCCTTTAATGATAACCTTTTTTCCGTCAAGTACCTTGAGTTTTGGACCAAATACGGGTGCAAACATCTCGGCCTGTTTTTTTTTAAAATATCTAAGCCTATAATTGATGTCGAGAAGTGTTTCCCAACTCACTCTAATAGGCATGTCATCAGCAAATTCATCTTCGAGAATTTCTACTGCTGACACTTCAATTTGTGCAGTACCGATAGAAACCCAGTCGACTTTTTTATCATCCCATCTATACAAGGAGTCATTTATGAAATCTTCATTTGCAGTACTATCGGATGCAACTTTTTCGGCCTGTGATGAGCTGTTAGCTGATTCGGTTGAACCGTTTTCAGAAGACGCTTTAAAATCAATGATTCTGGTTTTCCATAAAAAAAGGATAAGCCCTCCCATTATAGCTGCAATGATGAGGATTGTTTTAGTCGATCTCATTCTTACTTTTCTGAAAGTATGGTTGATACATTCATCCGCATTGCTTTAATTGC
>JAKVCT010000572.1 GCA_022448995.1 Saprospiraceae bacterium | reverse complement strand
TATTTTAATGACTAACCTTCACGATGAAGATAGTGAAGATATATTACTTGCCGCCAAGTTATTATCCAAACATCACCTAGTCATGGTGGTTTCTCTACAAGAACATCTGCTGACCACACTTGATGAAATGGACATTGCAGATACCGACAATGCTTTGCTCTATGCCGGTATGCATTTATTTTCAGAAAATCGCAAAAAAATGTTGGGCAAACTAAAAGCCCAAGGCATTATCGTTGTGGATGCAACTTACAAAAATATGCATATCAAACTTTTACATGAATATTTGCAATTAAAGCGTAGCGGACGAATTTAGTCGATACTGTGAAAGATATCACGAAACTAAGTTACGGCTTATATTTGCTAGATTATAACCTTGATACTTTCAAAAATAAAAAATAACATAAGCTAAAAAACTATAGAGTATAAAATTATGAGCAATGTACAACTAGATCATAGCTCACACAAAGCTACATCAAAAAAATATCCTCTATGCTTTTTAGCTAATGATATAGATGTGCCGATGAATATAGGAAGCTTTTTCAGAATTGCCGATGCACTTGGTGTAGAAAAAATATACTTAACTGGCAGCTCTATTGTACCACCTAACTCTAAAATCAAAAAAACCTCTAGGTCCACAGAAAAGCACATCCCATATTCCTATGAAAGTAATGCTCTGGATGTAGTCAAACAATTAAAAAACTCAGGTTATACGATAGTCAGCTTAGAAATCACATCCAAAAGTATAGATATCGCAAAGTTTACTATTAGAGAGAGCGATAAAATATGCCTAATTCTCGGGTCAGAGAATCAAGGAATTTGTAAAGATTTGCTGGAAGTATCCGATATGACCATACATATTCCTATGCTTGGTATCAACTCATCTATGAATGTTGCCACAGCATGCTCTATTGCAACTTATGAAATAACAAGGAAATTTCAAAATGAAAAATAGACCAAAAATTGAAGAGCAATATAAAAAGGGTAATGACATTATAAATTATGTTGTATACAACAGCACTACCGGAGCAGGTGAGGATGAAGTACTCCAACATAAAATCATGGGAACTACAGAAACTGCTCACATCACACTACACCCTGATAATACAATTAACTTTCGTATTAAGCGCAGCAAAAATGCTCTAGAAACTGCTGTACGCAATAATCTAAGTGGTTATTCTCCTGAACTATCGGTTCGTGTAAAGCAATTCATTACAAAAGTACGGCCCAAAATATAATCAAATATTGGAATAATTAAAAAGACGCATCATTTCATTAACTTCCTACATAAAAACTACGCTAATGGAATATATTTTATTTATACATAACAATAATGATAAGCCGACAAGCAGTGACCAATGGAATCACTTCTTTACAGAAGCCAGTAAGAGCGGACTCTTTTTAGGGGGTAGTGAAATCGCTAATCAGATACAAGTAGGTGAAAAGAGAGTTGATAATATAACCAATACAGTGGCCGGTTTTATGCGCTTTGAAGCAGACAACAAAGAAGCAATATTAGAGCTACTTAAAATACACCCTGTCTCTCTACAAGGGGGCACTCTGGAGCTTTGTGAAATGCCAAAGTCAGATGATTAAAGTTAAATTATCGCTATCATCCTTAAGTTAGACTTAAGCTTTAGCTTTTCAAGTTCCTCTATCTGCACTCTACAGACTAAGGCATTTTTAAAATAGAGCTACTTGCCAGTATTTATTGTCAGAAATAAACATGTAATACTGTAGACCACCCAAACAAATGGGAGGTTATTATGATTAGTCAATTACGACGATTTGTATCTCGGATTACAGGCTTTTCTACCCCTATTATTGGCCTTTCCTGGACACCTGATGAACCCGAAAGAGAAAAAATACGCGCCTTATTAGTATTTCTTGAAGACAGGCGTACCTTATACAACCCCTATATTATGGAAATCTGTGAACACTCCTATGTCTCTGTTCATGAGATTAGAGATGAGCTTACTAAAGTCATATCACAAATCAACGAAGATTC
>JAKVCT010000571.1 GCA_022448995.1 Saprospiraceae bacterium | reverse complement strand
GCAACAATAGGAGGGCAGCTCCAGATGGAATATCTCGATTTGGGAGATAACCGTATCACCGAATTACCAAGCGAATTGGGAAAACTAACAAAAATTAAGCAACTCAATATTGGTGGCAATCCCCTCAAAAAGGCAAATACAATCTACAGCTGGTTGTTTGAATACAAAGAAATGGAAAATCTAAACCTAAATGGTTTGGGCTTGACCAAATTGGATAAACGTATTCAAGATTTTGCCAACTTACGCAAGTTGAGCATCAGTCTCAATAAAATCAAAAAAGTACCTTACGAACTGTACGATATGGAGCAGCTCTGGTACTTGGATTTGAGCAGTAATCTGATTGATACGCTGCCAGACGAATTAGGTCAATTGACACAACTGAAGAAATTAGATTTGAGCAAAAATGAATTTACGGAAGTACCCAACATCTTTGGAAAAATGCCTCAACTCAAAGAGTTGGATTTGGGCGTTAATCGTATTACAACAGTTCCTTCAAGTATTGGTAAATTGACTCAATTGGAATACTTAGCATTGCCCAATACCCGCATACGAAAATTACCGAGTAGCTTAGCTGATCTCAAAGAGTTGACTTATCTTAATATTGCATTCAATAAGTACCTCACCTTGTATAGCGTTGGTAAGATAGTGCCAGCACTGCCTAAGTTGAAAGTACTGGAAATGCGTGAAAACCGCCATAAAGAAATTCCTACGGCATTTTTAGAAATGACCGCTATCGAGATTTGGGACTTGAGAGATAACGAACTGAAAGCTTTGCCAGAAGAAATCGGTAAGCTCAAAACATTGAAGGAATTAGATCTCAGATACAATAAAATTCGCTCGTTACCAGCTTCTATTGGTGAATTGACGAATCTAGAAAAGCTAAATCTAGGTTATAACGAACTCAAAGAATTGCCAGAAAGTATTCAGCAACTCAAAAAGCTGAAAAAACTCTACATCGAGCGCAACAAGTTGACAGACGAAGCCAAAGAGAATATCAAAAAATGGCTACCTGATACTAAGATTTATTTTGCCCATTAACATGGCATTTTTTGTCTATTCATAGATAAAAAGGGAAGTGAAACGATTTCAATACCAATCTATACCGAATTTACATTGAGGTATTTATTAAATTCAATTCGTTTTAGTAGGTGCTAATGAGTGCTGGTATCGCTAATACCATTTCTAAATCGGTCTATATTTACCACAGTTTTGTGTCCTGATAATGCCGATTGTTATGGGGATATTTTTTATTATTATTTTGGTTTACGACTCGATCTGATTCGTAAGATTTGAATTCCTATACACTTATGGTAATGAATGGACGACAGCTTATAGAACTCGTTTTTTTAATTCTTTTAGGTATCTATTTTTTTGCCTATGATCATTTAGGCTTTGGCCAAAGAGATACCCTTACTGATTTTGTCGTGTGCAGTAGTTTATCCTTTTTGTTATTCTTATTTGCGAATAAGATGCATCTACCTGCCCCAAAAGTTGCCAGTTATGGACAGTCGGATCTCATATTAGTAGTTATTGTCTTGTCTTTATTTTTTTTGGCTTGGGGCTATGGTTTTATAATGGAGAAAGTTAATCTCACTACAGCACCAAAATCAATCGTGATCACCTTGGTTTATTTCTATTATGCTTTCATACAGCATTATTTGGTACAGCGTTATCTAGCAGTACGGATACACCAATATTACGAAAAGAAAAATAAGGAAAAAACAGCAATTCACGCTGCATTAACAGTCGCTTTCGGTTTTGCCTTGCTACACTTGCCCTATCCCCACCTCTTGTTACCCTCTTTTCTAGGAGGTTTGGGCTTTGTTTATTATTACTTGACAACAGGCCGTCTTTGGGCGGTAGTTATGGCGCATGCCTTGGTTGCTAGCACCGTCTTGTATTGGTGTCTAGATGATAATCCCTTCACTGAATTATATATGATTATTCCTTATTTGGGAGCGTAAGGTTTTTTTTATAGTAGAAAACTAGGCATTTCTACTTTTGATGAAGTTG
>JAKVCT010000570.1 GCA_022448995.1 Saprospiraceae bacterium | reverse complement strand
ATAAAATTGATAGGATTGGCTTTGAAGTAGGAGGGAGCCTCCTTGCTACCAGCATAGTTATTTAGTACCTGGGAATCGCCCATTAAATCTAAATCCAAGACACTAACAAGTCCAAAATATCCTAACAGTTTGCTGCGATCAATACCTAGCTGTAGCCATCTTTCCTCATCAAAAACTAATAGAGCAGAGATATTGCTACCAGCAGAAGTTCCACCAATGATGATTGGATATTCTCCTAGCCCTTTCTTTTGTAACAATTCATTCCCAAAGACAAAGGCCTTGTCAATGTCCTCTTTGATTTCTTCATAACCATAAATAGGCCCAAGACGATAAGCAGGCATTATGACGCTATATCCTTGCTGATGCAGTAGACCTGCCAAGTGACGATGTTGATGTGGATTGCCTGTATGCCACCCTCCTCCATGCCAGTAAAAAATAACGGCTTGTTTTGTACTTCCTTTTGGTGCAGGATAGTACATCAGATATTGTTTTTCATGAGTGCCATAGCTTATTTTTTGGCTGGGAGGAGTAGGTATGATATGTTCGTTTTCTAAATGCCAAAAATGACGTGGTATCCGTATCCCTTCTCCTATGCGATTGCCCTTAGGAATAGTCCACAAAGCGAGCTGCCACAATACGAGAAGACCAGCCGTTAAAAAACAAATGAATTTACCTATTTTGAAACCTAGATTATTGGAAGAAGTTTTATTAGTCCATAGTTTAATGCTGCAACCAATACTTAAGATCATCAAGCTCCAAAAGCAGTAATCATAAAGAGCATTCATATTATTTTTTTAATCGGATGATTTCTTTAGCAAATAAAAGTTTTGGCTTCCAATATTTGGATGTAGTAACATTATCAATAACAATACCTCTCTTGCTGCTACTATGAATCATATAAAGGCCATCAGAAGAGTTTTTGTAGACTAGGCCCACATGCTGAATTTTTCCAGCACGACCATTACGTCCAAAAAACAATAGGTCACCAGGTTTTGCTTTAGCAATAGGAATTTCATTTCCTTGTTTAGATTGCATGGAAGAACTGCCTGACAATTTAATATCAAACTTGGAACAGACATAATAGGTAAAACCAGAACAATCGAATCCTTTAGGATCTTTACCGGCATATTTGTATTTGATACCTTTATGTTTTTCGGCTTCTTGGATGATGGAACTGCGTAATTTTGTTTCGGCAGAAGTCTTAGGGGCAGTGCTGGAGACCCTTTCTGCAGACTTACATTGTATGAGTAATAAGACTAGTGATAAGTATAAAAGGCTATGCTTCAATATTTTTTTCATAATAATTCTATTTTTTGAAACCTTGGTATGGTTTTAGCGTTTATATATGTAAGTTTTTATTAGGTTAGTTAAAAGGGTTATCGATGATTTGATATCTATCAAATTGTCTGAGAAAGCGATTTGGTAATGCCTCTCCAAATCGCTTTTCTTTTTCGATTAATTGAAAGATTTAAGTAGGAATATACCAGTACTTGTAGCTGGAAAGTTTATGGTAAGTCTAGGCTAGATGGAGGAGTTTGAATGAGAAAATAGTAAAAAAATAAATTAGAAGTAAGATAGCTGTTCTTTAGAAGACCTTGAGAGTTTGCTGTATTCATTAGAATTTTTGCTAAAAACTATTGCAGCTCACAGTTGCTCATTAGCTTTATGGTCTCACACTCAACAAAGCCCTATATCTTGGAATCAACTTACTCATTGAATAACTTTGTATTATAAAACCCAAAAAAGAGGAAATAAGCCAACTTGCTTATTTCCTCTTT
>JAKVCT010000057.1 GCA_022448995.1 Saprospiraceae bacterium | reverse complement strand
ATTTTGATAGTTGAGCAATTATAACAAATAGACTTACAAGTTGCATCGATTTATTGACTTTGAAAAGCTGTGCAAGGAAAAAATTTGCAAAAGAAGCTATTTGTGATAATCTCTTTTTACAATTTCATAGTTTAATACTCTGTAATATAAATTTTAAAATATTTTTAATCGAATATTTTTACAGTGTATTTAGTGTGATGAATAAGGTTAACTGCCTATATCGCCAATACTACGTTTTTCTACCTAATAAAGTTCTAGGCAAGAACCATAATATACTAATATTTATTCCTCCAGCACAAAATGTCTAAACATTTAGATTGCAGCGTACTCAAAGCTAGTCGTAGTATACCTTACTACTAACCTAGATAGGGGGAATAAAACAGGAGTTAAAACATTTTATTTTCAACAGCCTGTTTAACAACTGATTAGGGAAATTTAAAAAAATATATACATATGATACGTAAAAAGTCGGTAATAGGTTACTATAAAAAAGTGGGCAAAAATTATTTGTGACAACTTTTGCCTACTGATTAGAACTCTAGGACTAAAGCTTGCGCATGGTCTCTGACCATGTATCTTTACCCCAAAGATGTTCATCCAATGCTTGAATATCCGAGGTGAATCGCCATTTGGTAGCCGCTTCTTCAGAATATGACACAACATTTAATGCAGCTCTGGCATCTAAGACAAAAACTGGATGAGGAGAATTTTTTGCTTGTATAAGTTGCTGATGATCAGGTAAAAGAATTCCTAAAGCTGCCTTTTCATCAAATAACCTTGCTTTATCAATCTCTAAGCTCTGTTTCATACTTACATGCTTTCCCTTCCATTTTTGATCCGTAGGATAATACATAAGTTTTGTAACTAGATAAAATTCGCCATCTATCTCAATAGCCTGAATTCTATTTTTACTCGAACTAACTCCAAGTGTATTGTAACCACGCAAGGAAAATAAATCGCTAGGTACACAAATTCTAAATTCAACGACTTGACGTTTTACGCTTTTTCCAACATTAGCATCCACAAACTCTGCTAGTGAATCTTTAATGTAGCCTTCCAAAAAAGGCATAAATGTAGAGATTTTACTTGGAAGAATTTCCTTGATACGTTTCAATAGGGCAGATTGCACATTACTTTTTAGTGTTGAGTCAAACAAACTGTAATCAAACTCATTAGGTATAGGCAGTTCTTGTTTTGCATCTTGTATAAATTCTAAATCTTTCAGGATCCTATACGCACAATACTTGCCATAATCAATCTCATATTGGCTAGCTTCATAAGAAGCAAAGCCGACGAAACCTGCAATTCCACCACCAGGGAGATGCATGAGCTCATATGAAGAATCATCCTGCCCTGTATTTTTATAAAAATCAAATGGAGCAATAGGAATTAGACGTGCATTAGCCGTTTTTCCTACTAGATCAAAAGATAGATCTACCATTAAACATTGCAGAGCATAGATCCATGTTGCAACATCTTCCATTTCATTGGGGAAAGGAGAATAGATAAATTCTTGAATCCGATCAACCATCTTATCATCCATGATAACATACTCGCGGAAAAACATATATTCTTCTTTGACAATCCGAATAAACTCATGTTGTATTTGCAAGATATTTTTTGGTAATTCTAGCTTTTCTCGAATCAAGTTGAGTTCTTCTATCGCAAAATCACGCATTTTCTTTATTTCCTCGTTAGGTGGTACAACCTGAATCGATGCAATGGAACGATAGAAATCACGCATACGATCTCTCTTTTGGAATTTGTCAATAATTTCATTGACTTTTCCCGATTCTATTTGTTGAGCTTCATTCAAAACAGCAGTAAGCATATGTGGTACCTTGCTTGCCAAGCGCATGAGGGTTGATTTAGGAGAAATACTTGCTTTCCCTGAGAAAAACGAACGATTGACAGTAATTTGACTATGTACATCTACTCTGAATTGACTTTCTAACTCTGTTACATTAGGATCAACAAAAACAATACGTCGATCAAAACGCTCCTCTTGCTTAGTCCGATCAATAAACGAAGCTAAACGCATGGCTTCGCGAATCGGTTCATTATTAAAAGTACCTCCATCCACATAGGTAAAGGGATGTTTTTCTTTTTGCCCAAGCTCTTGCGCCCAGTCTTGACCAAACTCATGTCGGTATCGATTCAATACAACAGGTTCAAAAGCAAAGGGAAAGGCTGCAGAGGCTATAGTTGTTGCCGCAATCTCTCGCCAAATATCATTTTGGTTGATGTTTTTGATCGTTTTATTGTAGACAGTTGCTGATCGATCTTTTTGTTGTATATGCATCGTCTCACCATTGTGATATTGTACCCATTTGAGAGGTAAGTATTCAGTTTGGGAGCGTGAGATTGCCGAAAAGTTAATATCAAATACCCGAAGCTCACTGTGGACTCTTGCCACAGAACTATCATTCATTGCTTTTTGTAAGGACGGATGGTTGCCAGGTATAAATCCAGTACTATTACTTGCAGCTTTTATAGTGTAATTTAGGTTGGCCAAAGTACAACCAAAAAGTACTCGATCTGCTAGGAGCTGCCTATTGACTAATCTATTCGAAAAACTTTTAAATTGGAAGTAGTCTCGAGCTAAATTATCAACAACATCTCGGTCAATGATCCCTGCTGTATTGGATAGGTCTTTCACACTAGTGCCCACACCCAATAACTTTTCTAAACTTACTTCTTTTGCCCAGATTTTTTCTTGAAATTCCTGAACAGCTTGTGCTGCTACTAAGCCTTCGTATTTCTGAGGCATTTTCATTTTTAATTCGATGAGTATTCCACCAAATTGTCTCGATAATTTTTCTTCTAGATATTGTCTAAAATCTTTGTAGCTACTATAGCCCAGCAAACTATATTTGTCTTGATGATTAGTTAAGACTCGGAGCATAATACCTAGAGATATTGCACCTGCGCTTGCTCCACTAAATACATCAATCTCTACCTTATCATAAGGCTGATAGATAGGTTGACCGTCCTCACTATATTGTCCTGTAGCATATTGACCATAAACAATTTGTTGTTTAATCGCTTCCGAAAGGGCAGCACCACAGAATGTACCTAAGGAAACGCCACCTCCCATAACAAAACCAAGTCGAAGTGTTCTAGACATGTATTATATTTTCTAGTTGACAAAAACTGAAAAATCAATGAACTATCAATACAAAATAGTCACTTAATTTGACACATAGTTTAATTTCGTTAAGAGCAGGTCTAAAATTAGTGTATTTCTATTATAACTTAGACCTGCTCCAAGTACTTAACTACTCAAGCAAATTAGTAAAAAATATGTACTTAGCCATAAGAAATAGATAAAAGCAGGTCTAAAATTAGTGTATTCATATTACAACTTAGAATAAATTCAGATATGCTTTAATTTCTTGTGGAGGTGGTGAAAGTATCAGCGATGGTAGACTACTTGGTGCTTTGTAATATGAAAAAGCAGTTTTTCAAAGATCTTATGTTACAGAGCACTCAGAGGTTGTACTTATTTAACCAATGCAGCTTTGATTCCATCTACATCAATCATATTATGAGAAGAATGATGAACAACTTTTCCATCTTTTAAAAGAATAAGTTGTGGAGATTCATGCTTAACAGCAAATTGGCTAGCAATTTGGTTAGATATAGAACGATAGCGTATTAAATCTAGATAGTAGACGTCTATTTCTTCTTTGGGGAGATCCCAAGATCTTTCCAAACGCCTTTTGGCAACAGAACTGATAGAGCAACGTGTACTGTGCTTAAAAATAGCTACAGGCTTCTCAAAAGAGTGATTTTCTAACTCATCTAAGAGTGATTCTTGGTCCAAGGTTAGCCAGCTAATTGTGCTAGTCTTATTTTGATTATTTTCTGAATTATTAAAAAAATTACTAAAAAGTCCCATGATATTGAAGATAAAATGACAAGATTGAAATAAAAATAATGAATACTAGATCTCTGCTAGTTCCAGTTAAATAAATGGATAAATATCCTAAATAGTTGAAAACACAGTCAAAAATATATTATCTGACTAATTTGAGCATCATTTACAAAAGCTTCAGAAACTATTATCCTGTTACTTAACTTACAACAAAATACACAAATATGGATAAGAATTTAATTTTAAATAGAATTACTTATGGAGCTAATGATCAGAGTCGGAAGCTTTTAGCAAAACAAGGTTATAAAGCTTATGTAAAAGATCAGTTGGAAAATTCGTCCAAGGAGGATCCTATTGTAGTAGAAAAAATCAAAGAATTCAAACTACATATCCATTATGCAGCAAGAGGAAAAAAAGTTAACGAAGAACGTGAATTAAACTACCTCAAGGAGGATTTTAGTTCCCTGTGGAAAAAACTTACCAAAAATGGTGTACTGGGGCAAGAACAAAGAAGAGTAGCCGATGAGGTTTGGGGGGCAACTTGGATAAGAATTCTACACAGTAAATGGCAACTCAAAGAAATTTTAGTCGAATTCTGGCATAATCATTTTAATGTGAATGTGGAGGCTCACGACCACATTAGTCTCAGCTTTGCACACTATGATCAGGAGGTAATAAGGAAACATAGCTTAGGAAATTTTAGAGTATTTCTAGAAGCTGTAGCTCAGAGTCCTGCAATGTTATATTATTTAGATAATATTGTCAGCCAAGCTAGTCCAGCCAATGAAAACTATGCCCGAGAGCTGTTTGAATTACATACACTGGGAGCAGATAATTATTTAAATCACTTATATAATAGATGGAGAGAGGTGCCTGGTGCAGAGGAAGGAAAGGCAGAGGGGTATATTGATGAAGATGTTTATGAAGCTGCACGAGCATTTACGGGCTGGACTGTAGCCAATGGAGCACATGACCAAAAAGGAGGAGAGTTTGAGAACACAGGAGCGTTTCTCTATTTTGAAGGCTGGCACGACAACTATCAAAAACGTATTTTAGGAGTCGAGTTTGCACCTAACCAGGCTCCCATGGAAGATGGCCGAAAAGTACTCGATTTATTAGCTTATCATAAGGGTACAGCAAGACATCTTTGCAAGAAACTCTGTATGCGTTTGGTCAGTGATGATCCTCCTCCATCTATAGTAGACAAAGCTGTAGCAACTTGGATAAAGCATCAAAAATCTGAGCATCAGATCAAGGAAGTTGTACAAACTATCTTGTTTTCTCCTGAATTTGAAGCATCATTAGGTACCAAACTAAAACGTCCCTTAGAATTAGTCGCTTCTTTTGTTCGCTCCATAGATTTATCCTTTACCCCTAACAAGCATTTGGTTTGGATGATGGATAAGATGGGGTATTATCATTTTCGTTGGGTAACTCCAACAGGACATCCTGATCATACAGCTTTTTGGTTAAATTCAAATATGATGCTCACACGTTGGAATATCATTCTGCACTTGTTGGAAGGAAGTCATTGGCACAAAATGACCAAGATTGAACAAATCCAAAAAATTCCTGAAGGAAAGGAGCGTGTAGATGAAATTGTAGATTATTGGATCAATGAAATTTTAGGGCAAGCACTCCCTACAGATGATCGACAGCGAGTTATGAATTATTTGGCAATGGGAGGGGTAGAAGATGAACCTCCTTTTGGTAATGAGAAGGATATTCAGCGACGTTTGCGGACTGTTGTCGCTATGATTGCAATGACACCAACCTTTCAATATCGTTAGAGATACTAGTGATCTCTACGGATTCACATCCAAAAACTATTTAAAAATTATGAAAAGAAGACAGTTTTTGAAGCGTTTTGGTGCAGGAGTTCTTTTGTCTACTCTACCTGGAACACAATCTTGGGCAATGCCTCAGTTATTTAATAAAAATGATGAAATTATTATCAAGATTTTCTTGCGTGGAGGTTGTGATGGCTTACATTTGGTTGGGCCAACAAGTGACCGGTATTATGCAGATGCTAGAAATCGAGCTTTGCGCCTAGGAGATGGAGATGAACAGAGTGGTTTGCGTTTAAAAAATCCATTGGATAATATAGATTTTAGATTGCATCCTAAGGCTGCAGCACTCAAAGAAATTTATGATGATAATCAGTTAGCTATTATTCATGCTTGTGGTCTGACTAATGGAACACGTAGTCATTTCGAAGCAATGGATATGATTGAGCGTGGAATAAATCAGAAATCAGGTGCTAAAGAAGGTTGGATGAATCGCTATCTTCAACAAGTTGACTTTAAAGAACATTTATTACCTGCGGTTTCCATTGGAGATACTATGCCCTTATCTATGTTAGGCAGTGAATTCGCAAGCTCTATGCGGAATCTAGAAGACTATAAGGTGCATGGTGATCCCCGATTGGGAGGAATACTGAGAAGTTTCTATCAAGGGAATTCTCAACTCGATCGAGTTGCTCAGCAAACCATATATACTGTTAATCAGGTCCAAAAAAGATTGCCCAAAGATGACGATAAGGTACAAGAATATGAACCAGAACATGGTGTCGAATATCCTAATGAATGGTATATGGCAGAGTTTAGCAATAGCTTAAAAAATCTAGCTCGACTAATTAAAATGGATGTTGGAGTACATCTAGCACAAGTGGATTATGGTGGTTGGGATACACATGATGGACAAGGACATCATTTTCCGCGATTGGTAGAAGGACTTTCAGAAGCCTTAGCTGCATTCTATAATGATCTATCTCACTATCATCAGCGGTTGACTATACTTGTGATGAGTGAATTTGGTCGTCGGTTACGTTCCAACAAGAGTATGGGGACAGATCATGGTCATGGTGGAATTGCAATGGTTTTAGGTGGAAGCGTAAAAGGAGGTCGTATGTATGGCAATTGGCCAGGATTAGCTACAGAAAATTTAGATAATGGAGTAGATTTAGCAATTACAACGGATTATAGAACTATCTTAGGGGAAATTATGCGTAAAAAATCAGGGCAAGTAGACTTGGATAAGCTCTTTCCAAAATTCTCCTTGAAGCAGGAGCTAGGTTTTCTAAAGGCTTAGAGCATATCTAAAAAGGTTCAGTGAAACTCAATTTTTACAGACTATTGAATGAGATGAGGCTATACTTTTTATTTTCTTTACCAAAGAACGAAAGTGAAATTGTATATTTAGAAATTGTTTAAAAATTGTCTTCGCCGCATTAAATTCATTGATTGTGCCCACTTTTTTACCTTTTTTTTCGCTGATATCGCTGCTATCAACTCAAAAAAGAGGCTCAAATTGATCAAAATCCTCTTAATTTCTGCATCAAATCTAATTTTTAAACAACTTCATAATTTTAATTTATTACCATGTTCTTAACTTTGTGTAATGAAGTTGTTTAAAATCCTCTTAATTTCTGCATTAAATCTAATTCTTAAACAACTTCAATGTCTACTTACCTTGGTAAGGATAAGATCACTGATAAAACCACTTAAGCTTCATTAATATATATACAAGAAATGTTGGATATAACTAAGAATCATCAAAAAATACTACTATTTAGCTTTTTCCTATTATCATTATTAACTGCTTGTAATAATAAAAAATATATGAGTTGGAAACCACATGCAAAAAAGCGTTGTGGTAAAAAATACACTGAACACTTAGTCGTTTCCAACAGCATTTATTTTAATAGACAGAAGTATAAAATTCAAGAAGACCAAGATATCTTAGCCTATGGGATGGAAGAGGTGATTCGCCAAAAAACAAATTTGAATGTAATTGGTATGCGTCCCTTACTTTGGTTACATTATAAGACAGATTCGATTGAATATAAAACCAAACAACACTGTAATAAGGGGATATTAACTAGTGATACTTTATATGTTGAAAAGTGGTTGGAAGATAAAACCCAACTCAAGGATAAAGCTTATTTAGATTATTCAGATTTTACTTTGTGTGAACGTATTCTAGCGCAAGATACCCTGCAAGGTGTTTATAAAAAAAAGAAGCGTAAACGTTGGGCAAAAGATAGCTTAAATCTCTACAACACCTTTGTAGAAGATAGACGTATAGAGTGGTGTAAGCTCAAAGCAGAAAAAATGAATCCACCCAAAGAGTATACAGATATTGCTTTGCGTAATCAATCTAAAATTCGTAAAAAAAACTATTTTAAGTGGTTGAAAGATAAAGTAATAGAGCGACCTTTGGATGAGCGTTCTAGGATGTCCATTTATTATAAAATCAATGGAACTGATACCCTAAAGAGTGCTTTTGTAGATGCTCAGTTAAGGAATTGGTTAAGTAATGTTGGGGAAGAACCTATCATTTTGGATACGGCTCAAACTGCACGGACTGTACGGTCTATGCGGAATTATCTACACCACAAGGGGTATTACAGTGCTACTGTCAAAGATTCTGTTCGTTATAACAAACACAAAGCTTTAGTCTCTTTTTATGTGACAACCAATGAACCTGTATTAATCGATACCGTTATTTATGAATCTGCAGATACAACCATTCTCAAATTGCTACAAGCTAGTCATAAGGCAAGTTTACTCAAGGAGAATAAACCAATTGACGATTTATTGTTTGAGCAAGAACGTACCCGAATTAAGAGTTTTATTCAAAATAAAGGTTATGAGTTGTTTGGGCGAGACCATATCTACTACGAAGCAGATACTGTAGCCCCAGAGAAACGTAAACGCCAAAAACGAAAGTTGTTTAGTAAGAGATGGGAACAAGGCGAGCCTAGAGCTGTAGTTTATGTGAAAATTAAGCGTTATCAGCGCAAGAAAGAGTTGGAAGATCACACTCCTTTTACTATTCGAAATGTATATATCTATCCCAAAGAAATTATTCGCTTACCCTATGAGAATGCTCCCAAATTAGATTCGATTTTCTTTGTAGAAAAGCGCAAGAATGCTAGGGGAAAAGACATAGAAAAACCTTCTTATTATTACAATAGAAAGGATATCAAAGAAGATGAAGTTCTTACTAAAATTATCCTATACAAAGCTACTCCTGAACAATCAAAAAATAGACAAAAGGATTACCTTATCAAACATTTAACACTAGCAAGTGCAGTGCGGGTTAATATGGGAGATTTATATACAGAGAATGCTAAAAAGGAAACGATTCAGCGGCTAAGTACACTGGATGTATTCAATTTGCCACGTGTAGAATATGTACGTTCATCATCAGGCGCAGAAGATGAGTTAGACTGTTACATTAGGATGAAACCTTCTCGAAAACAGGTGGTTGGATTTGATCTAGAAGCTAACTCTAATAATTCAAATATTGGTACTGCATTAAGTTTATTATACAAAAACAGAAACTTCTTCAAAGGAGGAGAAATTTTTACGGTGAATATAGAAGGTGGGGTAGATTTTATTCTCAATCCAGATTCTGCGCGTTTGACAGGTAATCAATTATCTGATCGGATCAATATGTTAGATCTAAATGGAGAAATGAAGCTTTACTTTCCACGGTTTTTACCTTTCAAGCGTGTACCTAATTCTATTTTGAATCCTAAATCCAATGCAACCTTAGGTGCAAATTACTCACAACAGTCTGGCTTTTTCTCAGTGCTTAACTTTTATGCAAAATTTGGATATAATTTTAGCTTAAGCAATCGAGTAGGAACACATCTTTTTGAGTTTAATCCCCTTGTGCTCAACTTTACACCAGGGGCCAACTTGAGCCAAACCTTTGAACAGCGCCTAATAACAACAAATCGGGCCTTGTATCAGAGTTTGCGAGATGCTTATCTTATACCTAGTATGGATCTTTCGTACACGCTGACTACACCACAAAATGAACGAGATGCTTGGTTTGCCAAATTCTATGTGGAATCTGCAGGGTTACTTTGGAATGTTTTTGATAGAGTTTCTCAACCTAATGACACCTTTAAGATTGTTGGTATTACCTATTCTCAGTACATTAAGTTTGATGTAGATTTACGTTATTCCTTATATCTAGGACGAAAACATTCTTTGGCTTCTCGATTAATGGTTGGGTTAGTGCTTCCTTACCTTAATTCCAGTAGTGTACCCTTTGCTAGACGTTTTAATCTAGGGGGAGCCAATAGTATGCGAGCCTGGAGAATGCGTTACCTAGGACCAGGAAGGGTAAAACCTGATCAGGGGGCAGAGTTTCAGCTTGGTGATATTCGAATAGAGTTTAATCTAGAGTATCGCTTCAAGTTTAATTCTTGGATTGGTGGAGCTTTATTTATGGATGCAGGTAACGTTTGGGTTTGGCAGCGAGAGCAAGTTGCTCCTGATTTACCTCTTCCAAAAGGTGCTTCTGGACAATTTTCCTCTTCGTTTTTCAAGGAATTAGGAGTTGGTGTAGGTTTAGGCTTACGCCTAGACTTTACTTTTTTGATTATTCGTTTAGATGTTGCTATGCAAGTTCATAATCCTGCAAATTTTGGATATAATTCAGATGAACGACCCATTTATTGGAATTTTAGTCCATTCAGAAGACGTGCACAAAACTGGATTGTTGCAGTAGGTTATCCCTTCTAGCAATAGGTAGGGAAATTAAATTTATAAGAATTAACTTTGTTGAGCCTTTCAGGGTTTTTGATACTGAATGATGCAAAAAACACGAAGTACTCAATGCAGTTAATCCCAAAGGACTCAGCTAAGCTAAAAGGATGATTGAATTTGCTTCGCAGAGCCCTTCAGGATTAACTATAATCTATTGTGATCAATCGCCCATATAGTGTTTGCTTTGCCCTTCGGGGTTTTGTAATAGTTTGGCAGTTAGTTGTTTGTAAAGAGGGGGCTGTTGTGAGAGATAAGAGTAAACCATGAAGAGCAAAGTTCAAGATTTATGTCATATGGAGAAACCTTCTCATCATTTTGCCAAAAAAAGAAAAAGAATGTTAGTATGGATTTTATTATTGTTTGCAATAGGGGGTCTAGGCCTGATGCATTTTTATGCGCCCCTACTTATTATACAAATAAAAACAGATACACTACCTACAAAAATATCACTTGAAGATACCCAACTCAAGAAGATTAATTATACCTCTAAAGATGGTTTAAAACTCTGTGCGCTCATCTCTTACACAAAGGATACCTTACCCAAAGGAACTCTAATTTTTCTACATGGGATACGATCCGGAAAAGCAATCAATCAACCTTTGGCTACTAGATTAAATCAAGAAGGTTATCATGCAGTCTTGCCAGATTTGAGAGCACATGGAGAAAGTGAAGGCCAGTACTGTACTTTTGGTTATTACGAAAAAGAGGATCTTAAAGCACTGATTACTTATTTAGAAAAAGAAGAACAAACACTAGAAAATATAGGTGTTTGGGGACATTCTCTAGGAGCTGCTATTGCACTACAAACTATGGCAGAGGAACCTAGAATCCGATATGGTGTTATTGAAAGTACTTTTTCTGACCTATATACAGTTGTACAAGATTATACCAAGGGCTACACTGGGTTTAGCTCCAAACTACTCAGCAATTATCTAACCTATCGTGCAGGAAAGATCGCCAATTTTTTACCAGATTCTATTCGACCAGTCGATGCTTGTCAGTCTATTGAACAACCCATCTTTATGGCACATAGTGACCAAGACGATAAAATCTCGATTACTTATGGCAAAGCCAACTATGCTGCTTTAAAAACAAAAGATAAACAGTTTCGAGTTGTGGAAGGTGCAAATCATGAAACCTTACAACTTACAGGTGGAGAGGCATATTTTGAGGAAGTTCTTGATTTTTTGTCAAAAAATGCAAGAACTTCAAACCAGTAAAATTTGGAGCTGTTTAAAACAGTGACTACTTTTGTCCAAATTTATTTGAAATTGTATGGGATACTGGATCTTATTTCTTAAAGCTTTACATATTATTGGCTTTACTAGCTGGTTTGCAGCTCTATTTTACTTACCACGTTTGTTTGTGTATTACACAGAAGCACTAGAACAGCCTGAAGTTGAACGTTGGATATTGACTAAACAGTTTCTTATTTTACAAAAACGTTTAGCTCACATCATCATGACACCAGCAATGGTGATTACCTTTATTGCTGGTTTTGGGATGGTATTTTTATATGGTTGGGAGTGGTTCAGTGCAAGTGCATGGCTGCATTGGAAACTGTTGCTGTTAGCGGGGCTTGTTGCTTATCATTTTTATAATTTGAAAATCATCAAAGACTTTGAAAATGGTAAGGAATCATTGACCTCTACCCAATTTAGAATGTATAATGAAATTGCAACTTTGTTTTTAGTCGCTATTGTAATGTTGGCTGTATTCAAAGGAAGCTTAAACTTTTTTTATGCATTTTTTGGTTTGATTGGATTTACTATTTTATTAGGAATGGGAATCAAACTATACAAAAGGATAAGAGAGCGAGCAGAAGGAAAGTAATCTTCTTGAGAGTAAGATTATTAAGGTGTACACAAGTCATTATTTAGGAGATACTAAGTAATTTTTAATTATTCATTGTACAGTTTATGCTGTTTTAGGAACTAATTGATCCAATTAGTAACTAAAAAATACTCTTTGATTTTATCAAGCCTTAAGGCAAAAAACAAAAAGTCATAAACGATCAAATATAAAATAGAACAATGGCATTCAAGATATATACGAAGACAGGAGACAAAGGACTTACCTCGCTTTTTGGAGGAGCAAGAGTTCCAAAGAGTCATTTGCGAATTGAATCTTATGGAACGGTAGATGAACTGAACTCATACATAGGGTTAATTCGAGACAACACCCCCACTGAGTCCATTCAAGCAGATCTAAAAATCATACAAGATCGCTTATTCACCCTAGGTGCAATCCTAGCAACAGATCCTGACAAACAACTATCTACACCAGATCTATTGGAAGAAGACTTAGCCTTCTTGGAAGAGCGTATTGATTATATGGAGCTGGGTTTACCAACCTTGAAGAATTTTATTCTGCCTGGTGGACACACGACGGTTTCTTTCTGTCATGTAGCACGTTGTGTTTGTCGTCGAGCAGAACGTTTGACCGTCAATCTCAATGATTTAGAACCTGTTCTGCCTATTGTTTTGCGTTACTTAAATCGTTTGTCTGACTATCTTTTTGTTTTAGGACGTAAAATTTGTCAAGAATTAGGTGCAGAAGAAGTAGTCTGGGCACCCCGGAAATCTTAACCACTCAAGTAAATCAAAAAATAGTATATTTCCCTTTTCACTACCACAGTAGTTCGTAGATTTTTTAATTTTTAATCAAATCCTGAAGTGTTCAGTGAAGCTAGAAACCTACGAACTATTGTTATATAGAACTTTTCGTCTAAAAAATAATTCGCATAACCCCCTAACCAGTTATCCATGTCAAAATATTGTTCATATCTTCTGCTAAGCAGTTTGTTTGCTATTTTTAGCTTTCAGGCGAACACACAGAGCAAATTAGAAGCTACTTTATTACAATTTGATCAAGATCCTGATTTAAAATATGCCACTTTTGGATTTTGTGCGATTGATATTAGCAAGAACACAATAGTCGCTCAGCGCAAACCCAATAGCGCCTTAGCGCCAGCATCTTCTCTAAAAGTTGTCACCACAGGAACCGCTTTGGCAACTTTGGGCGCAGACTATAAATTTGAAACTTACTTAGAATATGATGGAACAATTAGTGGAGGTGTACTAAATGGAAATTTATACATCAAAGGAACAGGAGATCCATGCTTGGGCTCACCATTTATGGAAGGTGTCCCTACAGTTGATGAGTTGATGGCTTCTTTTGTAGCGGCCATCAAAAAGAAAGGAATTACTAAGATTAATGGGGCTGTTATTGGGGATGCTTCCTTTTTTGAACCTCAGTCTATTATCCCAACTTGGCAATGGGGAGATATTGGAAACGCATATGGAGCAGGAGTTTATGGTTTGAATATTCATGATAATATCTACTATATTGTTTTTCAGAGAAATACAAAATTTGGCGCAACACCCAAAATCAGAGAATTTCGTCCAGCAGTTCTAGGTTTAGAAATGCAAAATTATGTAACTAATGCAGGACGTAGAACTGGAGATAATGCCTATGTTTATGTAGCGCCATACACGACCAATGCTTATGTAGAGGGAACTATTCCTTTAGGCACTGGAGATTTTGAGGTAAAAGGTGCAATGCCTGATCCTCCTTTGGTAGCAGCAGATTGGTTAACTAAAAGTCTAAAGGCTCAGGGTATAGCTGTAAGTAAACCTGCAAGTACACAGCGTATTTTAAAGTCTACAGCTCCGCGTACTACTTTCCATACACATTATTCTCCAACTTTATTAGAAATTGCCAAGCATACCAACGAAGATAGTCGCAATATGTATTGCGAAGCCATGATCAAAACCATTGGTCTGAAGCAACTACAAAAAGCCACTCGTGTAGATGGTCTAGCAGCAGTAACCGATTTTTGGAGAGCTAGAGGAGTTGATACACGCGGATTTTTTATCAAAGATGGAAGTGGTTTGTCGGCCAGAAATGGCGTAACTGCTAAAACAATGGCACAAATCATGCGCAAAATGTACATTGACAAAAAGAGCTTCCACGATTTTTATAATCAATTAGCAATTGTTGGAGAAACAGGTACTCTCAAACGTTTGTGTTTGGGGACAAGTGCAGCAGGAAATATTCATGCTAAAAGTGGCTCTATGAATAGAATTCGGAGTTATACAGGTTATGTAACTACCAAAAAAGGAACTTTGCTTTCTTTCTCTATGATTGTTAATAATTATTCTTGTTCTGGCTATATGATGCGCAAGAAATTTGAGCGTTTGATGATTGCTTTAGCTGAGCTGAATGAGTAAAACATAAAATAACTTAATATGAATATATTGAAACTAAATACCTTAGTACTGCTTCTTATAGTGTTGCTTACAGCTTGTGGTGATAAACCAAAGCCTAATACGAATAATACGAAGGACACTCCACAAACTCAGAATGATAAACAGAATCCTGATAGTGATAATGGAGACAAAAGGGGAGAGGCAACACCTACACCCAATGCAGATAATCCAGAAGATTCAAATGCTGCACCTTTTCAGATCAGCATGACGGAAATCAAAAAAGGAGATTTACCATTCAGTTTAGACTTTAATCCAAAAGAAGATGGTGAAATCATTGATTTATATCAAATTGAAGATGCGTCTGGACAGTCATTTATCGTACGCAGCTTTAGTACAACATACAAAAAGCACATGATGACCGTGGAATACTATAAACAAGCTGATGATGGACAAGGAAAAGTAATCAGTAAATTCGGTAAGGCTATAAGTATCTGTGATTTTGATTTAATCAATGAACACAAAAGTGGTGGGATGCAAGTTTCTGATGTAAATAATGATGGAATAGCGGAGTATACCTGTATGTTTACTTTGGATTGTATTAGTGATGTGAGTCCATTTGGTTTGGATTTAGTTGTTTTTGAGGATGATCAAGTTTACAGTATGTCTGGTACTACCAAAGTAGAAGGTATGGGCGGAGACTTTGATGCGGATGAAATGATGCAAAGTAATGAAGCACTTTTAGTACAATCTAAAGGATTATGGAAAGCTTTCTGTGAGCACAAGTGGAATTAGATAATGGAAGAGCAAAAATTGACCATTTTATATCCAAATGGCAATAGAGAAAAAATCATAATTGAATATGAAACTATAGGTTATGATTATCTAATTTATTATGATAATCAAAGCTTTAACGCTCGTACAATATTTCATGCTTTCAATAAAATGCGAGAAGTGTGTTTTGATCCTAGAGGTATAAAAGTGCTATGTAATGGAGCACGTAAAAATTTTATTCTTTCTGGAATGGCTGCTGATATGGGAGATGGTTTTTCTGGATATATTATAAAAGATAGGTCAATTGTACTTCAACTAATTAGGCTACTTTTTAAACAAAGGCTAGAATTGGTATATATCTTTGATTATTATGATAAACCGAAAAAAATCTGTTCAGTGAAAAAGCAAAGACGTTATATAAATTGGTTATATGGACTCATTGCTCAATCCTATTTGTTTTTGGAAAAACGTCAAAAATCTTAATAAGATGTTGAACTTTTCGAGCTTCAGTGCTTCATTTATAAAATCTCAAATCTAACAGAACAAACAGATCAACATCCACAGGGAGGTACTTTAGTGCCTCCCTTACGAGATAACCACCTAACCAAAAAAAGTCATCCTTCCTCACAGAAGAGATGACTTTTATTTTACCTAATAACTATAAGTAACACATCTCAAAAGGATGTGCAATTATGCTAGTGCAAAAATACAACTAGTTTTGCGATTTGCCAAACTCGGCAATCATCTCAAAAGATCTATTTTAGGATAAGTAAACAAAAAAATGTATTTTGAAGTATTGACCTCAAAAAACAGAATTTTATATCTAGAATCGAAAAAGAGACGGATTATTAATTTTTTTTATAAATTATAAAATGTAAAATTAGTGTTCCTATACATCAATTCTTAGATAGAAGTTGTTTTAAGTGATGGTCTAGATGTTTTTGTAGTTATCTGTGATTTAAATCATTCTAAATCTATTCTACGATTACTTTTGTCCCCTGATTACTTATAAATAGTCTCTGTCAAGAACACCCCTCCAAAGGCTATAGGAAGCACGATTGATAAGTACAATTGATATGAATATCCATTCCATCCAAACTAGTTGCACTCAACGGAGAAGAGAGATAAAATAAAACAGAATTTCTTACACAATAGTGAGTTTATGAAGTAGAGCCTTTCTGTACTTCTTTCATAGATTCCAATATAATTTTAACAATTAAAGATGATTTACAACAACTCATTATCTAAAAAAGTATTACTAGCAGCTTGTGTTGTCCTAAGTAGCATTGGTAGCAATTTATTTGCCCAAAGCAAGGCAACTATTCAAGCATTCTTAGAGTCAAAAAAGACTGAACTAGAGCTAAGTTCCTCTGATATTCAGAATTGGACAATAACAGATGAATATCAAACCAAGCACAATGGAGTGACACATGTTTATATTCAACAAGAATATAATAACCTGCCTATTTTCAATGGTTTAGCAAATTTTAATATTGATAGGGACGGAAAAATTATAAGTATGGGAGATCGCTTAGTGCGCAATCTAGAGGCGAAAGCACCTAGTGCACAAGCGCGCATCTTAGCAGAGGATGCTATATTTTATGCAGCAGAGGCTTTGGAGATCAAGGTGACTGAAGAAACGGCTACATTGATGCGTACTGAATCTCAAAATCACTTTGTCTTTGAGGCAGAACAACTTTCTACAGAGGATATTCCAGTTCGCCTGGTCTTTGAGCAAGATAGAGAAGAAAATTTATTGCTAGCATGGGATTTATCTTTCTATACTCTAGACAAAAAACATTGGTGGAGTGTACGTGTAGATGCAAATACAGGTAAGCTAATAAGCAAGCATGACTGGGTTTGCGGCTCTAGTTTTGAGAATGAGACAGGGGCTACTCAGATTACTTCGACAAATACATTGTTAACTACTCCGAAATATAACAATGTGCCACAGATTACTAGTAGTAACCCCGATCAGTATAATGTATTTGCTATTCCTGTAGAAAGTCCTAGCCATGGTTCTAGGAGTCTTGTGGTTAATCCAGCAGATCCAGCCGCGTCTCCCTTTGGTTGGCATGATACTGATGGTATAACAGGGGCAGAGTACACGATTACTAGAGGAAATAATGTATACGCATCAGAAGACGCAGACAATGATAACGTATCAGGATATGCACCTGATGGAACAGCAACCTTAAACTTTGACTTTCCGTTAGACTTGACACAACAGCCAAACACCTATCAAGATGCAGCTATTACCAACTTGTTCTACATGAACAATGTAATGCATGATGTTTGGCACCACTATGGTTTTGATGAGGCGAGTGGTAATTTTCAAGAAACGAACTATACCGGATCTGGAGTAGGAGGAGATTTTGTATATGCAGATGCGCAAGATGGTGGAGGTATTAATAATGCTAATTTTGCAACACCTCCAGAAGGATCCAACCCAAGGATGCAAATGTTCTTATGGTCAGGTGGTGGTGGTCTAAGTAATTTATTAGATGTGAATAGCCCAGCGAATATTGTGGGGGCTTATTCTGGTGCGGAAGCTGGTTTCGGACCAGGTTTGAGTAGTACACCAATTACTGCAGATGTAGTTATCGTTGATGATGGAACTGCTCCTAATACGGCGGATGCCTGTGAGCCTCTTATCAATGGAGCTGCTCTTGCTGGTAAAATTGCATTGATTGATCGTGGAGATTGTAATTTTACCTTAAAAGTGGAAGCGGCACAAGCTGAAGGTGCAATTGCTGTAATTATGGTTAATAATGTAGCTACTGCACCGATTTCTATGGGGGGAACAAGTACTAATGTTACAATTCCTTCTATCATGATATCACAAGCAGATGGTGACTTAATCAAGGCAGAGTTAAATGCAGGAAATACCGTAAACGCCACTTTATCAAACACGAATGCTGGAGCAGCAGTAGATCGAGATGGTGATTTTGATAATGGTGTAATTATTCACGAATATGGACATGGAGTATCTATACGCTTAGCTGGTGGTGCAAATAATAGTGGCTGTTTGCAAAATAGTGAGCAGATGGGGGAAGGATGGAGTGATTGGTTTGCAATAATGATGACTATAGATACAAGTATGAGCAATTATATTTATCGCCCCATGGGGACTTTCTCAATAGGTGAACCTATTACAGGGATAGGTATTCGTAATGCACCTTATGATACGAGTTTTACTGTAAATAACTATACTTATGCTGCTACGAACAATACGGCTAGCGTAAGTGAGCCGCATGGAGTAGGCTTTGTTTTTGGAACTATGCTTTGGGATTTAACCTGGGCATTAGTAGATGAATATGGTTATGATGCAGATTTATACAGTGGAACAGGGGGGAATAATATAGCTATGCAACTGGTTATTGATGGTATTAAATTACAGCCATGTAGTCCTGGCTTTGTAGATGCTCGCGATGCAATCCTGCAAGCAGATATGGTAAATTATGGGGGAGCTAATCAATGTCTAATTTGGGAAGTTTTTGCAAGACGCGGTTTAGGATATAGTGCAGATCAAGGAAGTACTCTAAGTAGAACTGATCAAGTAGAGGCTTTTGATCTTCCTCCTTCTTGTCTAATCCCTGTAACGGCACCAACAGCTGATTTTTTGGCTAGTACACTGACTACTTGTACGGGATCTATTGATTTTGAAGATATTTCTACAGATATTCCACAGCAGTGGGCATGGGATTTTGGAGACGGTAATACTTCTACGGCACAGAACCCAAGCCATACTTATACTACCAATGGAACATACACAGTTTCCTTGACAGTAACTAATACCTTGGGTTCTAATACGACCACTCAAACAGTTACTGTACAGTTTCCTGCAGATCCAGTAGCTACTAATGGTGTTGCTTGTAATGGTACTGGAGCTACTCTAACAGCTACAGGTTCTGGAGATATGTACTGGTTTGATGCCAATACGGATACATTAGTCTATATTGGATCACCTTTCGTTACACCTACATTGAATGGAACAATAAACTATACTGTTCAAAATATAGAGAGTTATCCTTCTTCTTTTGTAGGTCCTACTGATGGAAATATCGGAACAGGTGCTTATCATGGTTCTGGTTTTACTGGAACTGTAGATTTTACAGCAGATCAGCCTTTATTGATCGTTTCTGCTTGGGTAGATGCTCAGGATGATGGTGTTCGTGAATTTTTCTTATGGGATGCAAATAGTGCAGGTGGCAACATTGTTCAGCAAGTTACGGTTTTTGTTCCTCAAGGGGTTAGTCGTATCAATTTAGGATTTGAGGTGCCTAGTCCTGGAAATTACAGTATTGGTGGAACTGGTGTGAATATGTACAGAAATGAAAATGGACCAGCTTATCCATATTCTGTAGCAGGTCTAATGACTATTACAGGTTCTTCTGCTGGACCAGATTATTATTATTACTTGTATGATTTGGAGGTACAGCCTGCACCTTGCAAGAGTTCCAAGGTTCCTGCACAAGCTGTCTTTACAAACTCTGACTTTGCTTACACTGTAACTAACACTACTGTTGATTTTATAGATAATTCTCAAGGGGCAACCACTTGGGCATGGGATTTTGGAGATGGTAATACTTCTTCGGCACAGAATCCTAGTCATACCTATGCTGCCAATGGCTTTTATACTGTAAACTTGACTGTCAACGGTATTTGTACTTATACTGATACAGTATTTGTTGGGGTTAGCTCAGTAAGTACCTTAGCTAATAGAGTAGAAGTTCAGTTGTCACCAAATCCTGCTCAAGCAGCAACTAATTTACGTTTAAGCCAAGCACTTACTCAGCCAATGAATGTAGAGTTAGTCAGTATTGACGGACGTGTATTAGAAACATGGGTGGTAAATGCTGGTGTGCAAGAATTGCGTATTGAAACAGATCGTTTAGTACCTGCTATGTACATGTTGCGCTTGCGTACGGATGAATTCTCTGAGGTACTCAAATTACAAGTAGATAGATAAAACTTTAGTTCGTTTATTTTTTAATAAAATGAATGAGGTCTGAAAGACTGATATTACAATATTACTTTTTTAGTGAAGAGCTAAAGGTCTTCGCTAATAGCTCATATCGAAACTAAAAAGCGGTTTATTACAAACCGCTTTTTTTCATTTTATCTGCGCAATAAAGTATATTGCAAAATGAAAGCAACCATACAACATAATCAACAGACTTACCAGATCAATCTCAATCAACCTATAGATATTTCTATGCCTTTAGGCACAGATCCAGAGAATACAAGTGCTTGGTATTGCCCACCTGTAGAAATCAAGGCAGTAGAGACGGAGCATTTCATAGGAGATGTGAATCGGGGAGGAGTAGTGAATTTTAGAAATATCTTCTTCAATCCACATGGCAATGGAACACATACAGAATGTGTAGGACATATTTCAAAAGAATGGAATAGCATCAATCAGCATTTGAAAAACTACTTTTTCTTAGCACAATTGTTGACTGTCCAACCAGAAATTTCAGGAGAAGATCAGATTATAACTAAAGCACAATTGCAATCCTTGTGGCAAAGCAATCAAGCTACAGACGCGATCATCATCCGAACCTTACCAAATGAAATTGCTAAACTCAAACGTCATTATACCAACACTAATCCACCTTATCTAAGCACAGAAGCAGCACACTGGTTAGTTGAGCAAAATATAAAACACCTGTTGATTGATTTGCCTTCAGTTGATCGCGAACAAGACGAAGGGAAGTTGGCAGTGCATCATATTTTTTGGAATTATCCAGTCAATCCTCGTTTGGATTGTACCATTACAGAGTTAGTTTATATACCTGATTCTGTGAAAGATGGGCACTACTTTTTGAACTTACAAGTAGCGCCTTTCGAGAATGATGCTTCACCTAGCCGACCTGTTTTATATACAATTGAAGATTAATGATTTATTCACGTAAACCTAGCATTTCTGTGACCTTGTCTGTAATATCTTCAGTTCTAATTTCATCAAAATAGAATAGACAAGATTTATCCAAAACATGCGTGTAATTTCTCTCTTGAGCTAGATAAGTTACCATTTTATCAAATTGAACATTGACTTTTTCCTTAGTTTGATCTTGCTTCTTATATAAACGTTGTTGACCTTCATAATAGGCAGATTTAAGCTCTTTTAGGAGAGGAGGATTAGGATCTTCAATCCGAATTTTGGTACAACGTGTACAAGCAACCTCAGCAGCATAATCCCAAAG
>JAKVCT010000569.1 GCA_022448995.1 Saprospiraceae bacterium | reverse complement strand
GCGGCTATTCCTTTTACTCTGACAATATAATCCAATTTTGCTTTGCTCAGTGCTTCATCTTTGGCCATACCATCTACCAAATTATTATACAGGTTTTGCATAATAATAGAAGTAGCCAGATCATTGACTTGCCAAAGGCTTACTACTAGCGAACTCGCGCCGGCATACATAAATGATCGTGCCAAAGAAGCAATACCATTTCCAGTCTCGAAACGTCCATAGCCAGTTTCGCAAGCAGACAAAACGACCAAATCAGCATTCAACTCCATTTTAGAAATTTCGTGCGCTTGCCAAAAATTATTCTCTAAACTATCCCCATTTTCAGATAAGGCCAAACTAGACAAAACGGGTCGTTTTTCGTCCAAAATACCATGTACAGCTAAATGTAAAATAGAATAATCTGTCGCCCTTTCTTTGATCGTTTGCTCAGTTGCTAGAGTATCAAAAGCAAAAAAGCCCTTGAATTGATCTCTTAATAACTGTACTTCTTCTCTTGCCGCAGGCAACGGAGTCAGTTGTTCTCTCAATTCATATTCTGTTGGCAAACGAAATTGCATCAGATTAGAATCTAAATTAGCTTCATAATTGGCGCATATTCCTAGCAATTGTCCAGGATACTTGACCTTACCTTGTTTTTGCGCCATATTCTCCAACCACAATCCTGCCGAATAATTGTACGTAATACTAAAATCATTGACTAGATAATGTAATGATTTATAGTCTATCGTTTGTTTTGATGCTGGCTGCGTAAGAAACACCTCAAAAGGTAAGTGCCCTAGTTCGCCATCTGGAATAACAACTAAGTTACGGATGGATTGATCGTTAGGAAGAACTGCCTCTAAGATGTTTTGATAAAACCAATACGCCAATTGTGTATAAGCAACATAAGACTTCTTTTCGTCCTTCATTAAGTCAACATAATCGCTCAGACAGTGATGCAATGCTTTTATTTTCTTCTTTAATAGACGACGCGATATTCTTTTTTTGATCCACTTAACATTAGACTTCTCTACCATAAATAAGTGTAATACCGAGTCTGTTATGGCATATTCAAGCATGGCGGTATTAGGCAGAAGTTGTTCTTGGATTTTTTCTATTTCAGTAGAAATCGTTTTGTATTTCAAACGATAGTATTTGGGAAAATCTCTTTTTATAGCATTATCAAAATTGTCAATAGCTTGAGTAGTACTATTCAATTGGTCTCTCAAAGTCATCTTTTCGTCATCGGAGCGTTTTTCTAATAATTGTGCTTTGAGCCTACTTCTTTTTTGATGCAAGGTCTTGTTTTGTTTTACTAATGAATCTGGTAAAGCTCCTAGACGATAGGCATCCTCTGATTTAGTAGCTTTCAATAATAATACTGACTTATTTTCATCTGCCAACTCAAAGGCCCTAGAAGCATAGTCTGCTTCATGATCAGAATTCAAATTATTTTGCAACCAATAAGCATTAACAATAAACGTTTTGAGTTTGTCTTCCTCCGAGGACAGATCATTGATCCATTTATTGGTAAGTTTGTTGGCTAAATCAAGGATGATCAGTTTCTTTTCCTTAGCTCCCTTTATCCTCTTATCTTTTTCTAATAAACGCGTACCAATGTCTAGTGCTATTAACAGGTTTCTTATGTGCTCATTAGAGGGAAATGATGCCTGATACAAACTATCTGCCCAGCCTTTAGAGATATGAACACCCAAATCCAAAGAAGAAGCTCTAAAAATAGTGGTATCAATGTAATTCCAAGCCATATCATAATCTCTTTTATCTTCGCCCAAATCAGCCAAACTACTGAGACACAAAAGAACACTTGTATGGTTTTCGCCAGAATGCTTACGAAATAAGTTGAGCGTCTTCAAATATATTTTTTCAGATTTCTCGTATTGCCCCATTTCTTTGTACAAAGCAGCTAGATTAGCTAGATTAGTACCTATTCTTGGAGTATTTTTACCAAATGCTTTTTCCTGTATCTCAAGTGCTTTCAGTAAAAATAACTCTGATTGATCGTATTGTTTTATATCTTTAAACA
>JAKVCT010000568.1 GCA_022448995.1 Saprospiraceae bacterium | reverse complement strand
ATATTTGGAACCGACACTAAAGCGGGACGGCTTTTTGATATCGTTTTATTATACGGCATTCTTATCAGTATCATCGTTGTGATGCTGGAAAGTGTGAAAGAGATCTCTGATCAATTCAACGCCGAGTTAAGGCTTCTAGAATGGATCTTTACAATAGGCTTTACTATAGAATATTTATCGCGTCTTTTTGTTGCAAAGCATCCTCTTAAATATGCAACAAGCTTTTTTGGTATCATCGACTTACTTGCTATCATCCCCTCCTACCTGACTATACTTTTACCGGGGACACAATATCTATTGGTGATAAGAGCGATTAGGTTATTGAGGGTTTTCAGAGTTTTAAAGCTTACCAGATACATGGGTGAAAGTAGAGTACTTGGTCAGGCCCTTTGGAGTAGTAGGCAAAAGATAATAGTATTTCTTGGTGCAGTGGTGAGTATCGTAACTATTTCTGGAACGGTTATGTATGTAGTTGAAGGAGCTGAAAACGGTTTTACTTCAATCCCGAGAAGTATCTATTGGGCTGTTGTCACTCTAACCACTGTAGGTTATGGAGATATTGCTCCTCAAACGGTAATAGGTCAAACCTTCGCTATGGTATTAATGCTTACTGGTTATGCTATTATAGCGGTACCCACTGGAATTGTCACATCTGAGATTACTCTATTAGAAAAGCAAAAAAGAGAAAAATCAAAAAGAGTCTGTAATCATTGTGGAACTGAAAACGAGGATGATGCAAACTTTTGCAAATCCTGTGGAGAAAAGCTAATTAGTTATGTTTAATAAACTTAAATGATAAGTCCCCAAAAAATATAAAGTATTCTCCTTCTTTTAATGTAGAAACATCTACGGTTTTGGAATTACCAGAAAGCCAAAGAGTTCCATCGCCATCAAGAATTTCATATGCCGCTTTTCGAGATATTCTCAAACTTCTTGACACTTGAGTAGTCAAAAGTTCAATTGGTTCAGGATAGTATTCAATTTCTACTTCTCTGGAGTATAGATATCTATTCGGTCTTACCTCATACTTTACTCGAAATTTATTAGGCCCTTCTTCAAACTCTGGATAATAGACATATTCATCACCTTCAAATTGACCAGTAGATTGTTTTGTTTCTATTGATTCCCAACCGTTAGCAAATAACTTTTCTACTTTAAATATTGCATTCGGCCTATCCCCTTTTGTGTGCCAATGAAGTACGGTATCATTGACTGCTATTTCAGTGAATTTGAAACTGCTGTGAAAAAGTATTGCTTCTGGATTTACAATAATGGGCTTGCAAACATCTTTGTGTAAAATCTTGATATTTACGGGAGTGTATAAATCAAAACCCTCAAACTTGATTTGAATTGCCGAAAGTGTGTAGTCAATATCAATTCTTCTCTTATTGATATAAATTTCGTCAATACAAAAGGAATTTAAACCTGGATGATACGGGTTTTGGATAAATAAAGGCTTCCCTTTATAAACACCAGCGATACTAACCTCTTTACCGTAAGAAGTGGTAATAAAACTGCCTAGTAAAATGATTAATATTGCTAGTCTCGTTCCCTGCATAACCTGTAAATGACTAAAGTTTGTTTACTTCAAACGTTAAATAAACAAATTTGAGACCAAATTTCACTTATTTCAAAATCTGGTCTCAGATTTGCAGTCTTGTAATTGATCAAGAAAAGTCGAATTTCTCCAAGACAACTTTGATTTTCATAAGCGTTTTGGA
>JAKVCT010000567.1 GCA_022448995.1 Saprospiraceae bacterium | reverse complement strand
TGATATCTGCGGAGGATATGATAGTTGGATTGAGTTTTGGCAACGTGTTCAAAAAGAATGCAGGTTCAATTTTGTCCAATTGGACATGGTGTATAATGTAAACCAAATTTTAGAATATGTACCAGAAGATAAAACCACACTGTTTTACGCAAGTAACCTGTACAGTTATTTGCCTAATATAATACGTTGTGGAATAAGTTTGGAAAAAAGTTTTGTTGATCTAATCACAGGTTTGAGAAATAAAAATCCAAACAACTTTTTTGAAGGAACAGATGTTGCAGACAACCAACTGTTTCAAAAAGTTACGAGTATAGAAAGTGCTAGAGTAAACATAGCCACAGAGGAATAATAAATTGCCTAATATCAATATTACTACACACCCAACAGGGCGTTCTCCAGAAAACAAATATTTCTTTGGTGAACAAACAAAAGATCTAGATTTATCAAGACCCAAATACAATAAAATAGGAGAAGGCAATGACTTTGCTGACTTTTATGCACTACTGCAAAATCAAACCAATTATTTAGAACCTATGAATTTTGAAACTGTAGGTACTAACTTTACATTACATACAAATGATGAACGTCACAAACAGTTTGTTTGGAACATGTTTAAAGTTACAGCAGAAGATCAAGAAGGCGATTGGACCATATGGCACAATACATCAATTGAAATGGAGCCAAAAATCTACGTTCATTTAGATAAAAAATTGTTGCTGATTGCAGGAACTACCTTTTTAGGCGAAATTAAAAAAGGTGTGTTTGGTATTGTAAGTTTTGAATTGCCAAAGTTTGGTATACTACCTATGCACTGTGGAGCATTTACATATCGCAAAACTACAAACCTTATGTTTGGATTATCAGGTACAGGTAAAACTACACTCAGCAGTGATCCAGATTATAAACTAATCTCAGATGATGAAGTAGCATGGACCAACATGGGTATAAAAATGATTGAAACTGGTTGCTATGCAAAGTCAGAAGGACTTACACCTGAAACGCATGAAACTATTTTTAATGCAGTAGAAGTTGCAAGGCTTAGAGATACACTTGTAGAAGAAAATCCAGAGGCGGCAAATGCTAGATTAAGTTATCCAATTAGCTGTATTGAAAATGCGTATCATAAACGCAGTAACTTTCATCATGCAGACAACATATTCTTTTTGACAATGGATGCAGAAGGTGTTTTTCCTGCTATTAGTAGAATAAGTGGAAAGGCTGTACGTAGGTTTTTTGAAACTGGTTATACAAGCACAATGCCTGGTACAGAAGCAGGTGTTACTGAAATACAGCGTACACTCAGCCCTTGCTACGGATCACCTTTTATGCCAAGAAGTGTAAAAACCTACAGCGACCTTCTAATGGCAAATATAAAAAAACATAACAGCAATGTGTTTCTAGTAAACACAGGAATGAATCCTGACACAGGTGAACGCTTTGCACTAGACTTTACTCGTAACACAGTTAAACAAGCAATCACCACAGAATATCCTCTGCATGATACCAGTGAAACTGTTTTAAATACACTTGAACAATTAATAGGGAGCAAATAATGTGGTTAGAAGGATATAGCATTCCACAGAATGTAGAAGCAAGTGATTACACTAAAGAATTTTTTGCAAAAAATGAAAAATTAAACAAAGAACATTTATACGATCCACTGTTGGTTAAGGATCCAGAAGACAATGATTTGCTTTTGGATCATTGTACTTTACCCTGGCTTCGTGTAGATGGGATTGAAATGGATCATGAAGGCATACTTGCTGAAGCTATGCACCTGCTCGATACAGCCTGCTTTACGTATCACCGTCCACAATCTGCCGGGTGGATGAGTTTATGTATACACGGCATTAGTACAGTACATACAAATTGTGCGGATGATTACAACCTACCAGACGACTACGAAGAAACAGATTCGCATTGGACAGACATTGCAAAGTTTTGTCCAAAGACAGTTGACTTTATGGAGAATCATTTAAATTATGAGGATTATACTCGTGTACGTTTTATGGTATTACTACCAGGC
>JAKVCT010000566.1 GCA_022448995.1 Saprospiraceae bacterium | reverse complement strand
AGGATGATGCCAAGACTTATTTTGTTGTTATTATTATTGGTTATGAATGGAGGGCTAAAAGCCCAAGAAGTACCAGAGGATTTATTTGTAGATTTTATAGCACCCGAAAAAGAAAGGAGTTGTATCAGGAGTTTTAATGATACAGCAGCTGGTGTAAATAATATCAATGCGTTTTTTCTAGCAAAGATGACAGAATTGATGTACTTGGAGCGCTTGGATTATCACCTCAATTATTTGCATAGTGACTGTCAACCAATAGATACTATTCCTTCTACTAATTGGTTAGCAAAGAATTCTTTGGTAGACGATACTAATTTCGAGCGCGCTTTCCGACAGCGTTTTCAACATTATTTTACACCAGATCAGTCAACAACAGCTACTGCCTTGATCGGAGATGCTACAGATAAAATATCTCCCCGTCGGGAGGGCTCTCGGTTCAGGTATATTCACAAAACATATACAGAGAAAGCTAAATTTTTAGGCTATGATTACAATAATAGTTTAGATCCCGAATTGATGGTTATTTCTACGCCCGAAACGATTTTTATCATCTTTAGAGGGACAGACAAAGTGGGTAAAGATGAATGGGCTGAGTGGACCGGAACAGATTTTAGAATCAATCAAACTAAAGCAGGTGGGGCATTGTCTGGTACCAAAATTCATACAGGTTTTTGGCTAAGTTTTGATTTGATTCGTGACGACCTGATAGCCACGCTGTCGGAGTTTGGAGCCAAGGATAAACACATCTGGGTAGCAGGGCATAGTCTTGGAGCTGCTTTGTCTATCGTTACAGGAGTCTATCTCAAAGGCTATGGTTTGGATGTACAAAACATCTATGCTTATGCTTGTCCTCGTACGATTGGCAATAAAGCGTTCAAGGATAGAGCCAATGAATTGTTGCCCAATAGAGTACAACGTTTTGAATATTACAAAGATCCTGTAGCCTTGTTGTGGGCGCCTGGTTTTGGCTATTGGAATGTAGGACGACGCAACTGGTATGACGAAGAGAAATTGGGTAATTATAAGTGCTATAATTCTGGCCAAGAACGGGTCGTGGCTTCTGGGCCGCTCAAGAATTATCCAGAAATAGATACGACAGACAAAAAAGAAGGCAAACGTATTCGTAAAGACTATGTCAATGGGCTGATTTGGATTACGCCAGAGATGTTACATTACCACAATCCACAATGGTATGTCAAAGCAGCTTATTCGCAACTAACAGAAGAAGAGAAGAAACAAATCCCAGCAATAGACGATACCTACCCTTATTTGTATTACAACCTAAAAGATACGAAGTAATAGAGAGAGCAGTGGTTTCTAAATAACTTCAATGAAATAATAGGAGCCTAGCCCTATGATTATAAAACCAAATCTGTACCTTAGCGGCAAAAATAGAAGAAATCATGATTTTATCGGATAAAGAAATACTAAAAGCAATAGATAACCAAGAAATTGTTATTGATCCATTTGATCCTAATTGTTTGGGTACGAATTCTTATGATGTACATTTAGGGAAGTATTTAGCTACTTATACTGGTAGAGTATTGGATGCCCGCAAACATAATCCTATCGAGATTTTTGAGATACCAGAAGAAGGTTATGTCTTAGAAGCAGGTATTTTGTATCTAGGGGTAACCGAAGAGTATACCGAAACACACAATAGTGTACCGTTCTTAGAGGGCAAATCTAGTGTAGGGCGCTTGGGAATTGATATCCATGCTACGGCGGGTAAAGGTGATGTGGGTTTTTGTAATACTTGGACATTAGAGATTTCTTGTACGCACCCTGTTCGTATTTATGCTGGCATGCCTATCGGCCAATTGATTTACTTTGGGGTACAAGGTGATATCAATAATTATTACAATAAAAAAGAGAATGCCAAATACATCGAGAAGACAATCTACCCCGTAGAGTCGATGATGTGGAAAAACAAATTTTAAACAAATTCAAGGCATGCTCCTTCTCCCCTAACCTCCAAAACAATTCAATTCTTATAAGATCAATTTTGGCATTTCCAGGATTCATTCG
>JAKVCT010000565.1 GCA_022448995.1 Saprospiraceae bacterium | reverse complement strand
AAAGCCTTAAACAAGGAGAGGAATTGTCCAAACGGATTACACAACCTCCGTGGAACCCCTTAAGAACGCCTTAAAAACGGATAGACCCCCCATACAAAAGGCCATAGAAAAAGGATTTTCACATGCTAGAATTATAGACATTAATGCTATAAAAGAACAATGTGATATAGAATGTGGTTACATTCCACCAAAACTTACAGGTGTTGGCTCTATAGATATTGAGAGTGCTAGTATATATGAGTTAGGCCATAAATCTATAAAAGCACCAAATAAAAATGGCTCTATAGATATTGAGAATGCTAGTATGTATGAGTTAGAATCTAATCGAAGAAAAATTGATATTGTAGATGTCTCCAAATTTGAATTTAAGAAGGGAGATAAGATTGAGTGTTTATTTTTTGATTATGATAGTTATTTATTGAGAGATAAATCTAAGACTGAACTTAATAAGTTGGCTTGGTTTCTTACAAAGAATAAAAGCCATAGTATTCAAATTAAATCTTATACTGATGCAAAAGGTAGTCACAAATACAATACTCGTTTGGCTCAAAACCGAGCTAATACGACTCAAACATATTTAATCCGATTGGGTGTAAATCCACTACAGATTAGCACAAGGATTTGTGGCGAAAAAAATCCGATTGCTATCAATGAAACTACAGATGGTAAAGATTCAGAAGAAGGGCGTCAGTACAATAGACGTATAGAACTAACAGTTTATGACATTAATAATCAATCAATTGATATTATCAAAACTATTTTTGTTCCTAAACCCCTTCGCCCCAATAACACTAAGTAAAATTAGCGTTTAAATCGAACTTCTACGCGTCTATTTTTGGCCCTCCCTTCAATAGTTTTATTACTTTTGACAGGATTATCTTCACCATATCCAATAGCTTGTATTTTATTTGTATCACATCCTTGCTTGATTAGATATTTCTTTACTGCATTGGCACGATTCTGAGAAAGTACTTTATTATCTTGATCAGAACCTCTATCATCAGTATGACCTGCTATTTCTACCTTTAGGTTATAATCTTGTATCAATTGAGCCAAACGATCTAACTCTAAAAAAGAAGTTTCTTTAATATTATACTTATTGGTTTCAAAAAATAGATTTTTAAGTGGTAAAGCGATATCCTTTTCTACCATTTCTTCTATTCTAACCATTTCTAATGACTCATCAACATCTACTTGTTTACCCTTATCTCGAAGATCAATGTTATTTGCTTTAGGAAAAAACCCATCCTTACTCACAAAGTAACTATACTGACGATCATTAGGTAATACAACAAAGAACTTTCCTGTATTGGGGTCACTTTTCAATTTACCTACAATCTCTCCAGATTGTAGATCCTCCCATATAATTTCAGCCTCTATTGGATATCCTTCTGAGTCTGTAAGTTGTCCAGATATTGTTGATACTGTCTCAGGCCTAAGATCTTTTGGCAATTCTATTGTACAAATATCTTGACTGTATTCTCCTCCTATATTCTCATTACTAATTGCAAAGTAAGCCATTTTACCATCTGTACTAACCTTATATCCCCAATCATTCTCAGTTGTATTGATATCCTTTCCTAAATTTACAGGTGTACTCCAATTCATCCAGGTATCATCTAAACGAGTTGTTTTATAAACATCCATTTTACCAAGTCCACCATGCCCATCAGAACTAAAATATAAAGTTTTCATATCTGGATGCAAAAATGGTGTACGTTCTGCATAAGGAGTATTTATAGTTTCTCCTAAATTTATTGGTTCTTCCCAATTTCCATTCTCATCTTTTAATGATATAAATATATCTATATTTCCAAATCCATCACCATGATAAGTTTCCCACTTTTTATGATGCATATGTAAAACTTCTTTTCTTCTAGACACAAAAACCATTGCATTTCCATCACTAGATAACATAGCGTCAGCATCCCAAAATTCAGAGTTAATGGGATAGGGATAGGGTAAAGGTTCTTGCCATCCTTCAATTGTTTTTTCACTAAAAAACAGATCTCCTTCTACAAAAACAATCAACTCTGT
>JAKVCT010000564.1 GCA_022448995.1 Saprospiraceae bacterium | reverse complement strand
TTTATATACACATGCTTTGTTTAAGGCAGGTCTTTTCATTACCGCAGGGGCCATGTTGATGAGCAGGTTTGGTGTTCAGGATAGACGGGGACTATATGGAGGAGGAAAAAATAGACCTCTTCTAGGCTCTCTTCTAAGGGCATTCTTCGTCTCTTCTATGGGTATATTTTTTTTATCAACCTTCTTTTCAAAGCACCAGATCGCTTTAATAGCTCAAATACTGCCTGTAAACCTACTATCCTTAATCATGATGGGACTAGGTGTTCTTTTTACAACTCTATATAGAATACGTTTCTCCTACGTTATTTTAAGTAGAAAGCTTAAAATAAGACTGAGATCAGGAGTGCCATCAACAGTACTTCTTTCTATTGGCGCTCTTGCATTTACCTCAATCTGATATGGAAACTTTGCTAGATACTGCCTCCTAAGATCAGTAACCTGTTATGAGATACCTATTAACCTAGTTGTGGTTAGAGGTATTATCGTCTTCTTGGTTTTTGGTAATACATTATCTAGCAACATGGGAAAAAGGATGCTCCAAATGGATACAGTTATAGACTCCTTCACTAAGTCAAGATCCGTTATGCAGTGTCTTCAATCAACAGATATAGGGTACGGTAGGGTAGAGTCCAAAAAAGCTATAGAAGGCTTAAATCTACCAAGATCACTTATAGTGGGTACAATGGAGTCAAATCGAGTAAATTTAAGGATCATTTTTATTAGACTATGTTCAATATTATTATTTTTGTAGTAACCTTTCTTTTAGCTCTCCTCTCTGTCGCGTTCTTTACCTTACTAGAACGTAAGTTCCTATCATTAAGCCAACTTCGAAAAGGCCCTAATAAGGTAGGGTTTTTTGGGATCTTACAGCCTTTCGCGGATGCAGTGAAGTTGTTTACAAACGAAATTATTGTACCAATTAGAAGAAATAAAAATTTTTTCCTGAGGATTGCCCCTTTAACTTTAGGTCTGGCTTTAATTTTTTGGTTAATTATACAATTAGAGTTCAAGTACATAAACGTAAAATACAGAGTTATAATCTTCTTAGTTATCTCCGGATTAAGGGTGTTTCCTATTTTCTTCGCAGGTTGAAGGTCTAATAGGAGGTATGCATTTTTAGGCTCTCTTCGTGCAAGAGCACAAACTATTTCCTATGAAATTTCCCTCATCTTCTTTCTACTCACCATCATGCTCTTGGGTAACGGTTATTTGATTAGTTCCTCAGGAAGTTTCCCCTTAGGGCTGTTAAACCTACCTTTATTATTCATGTGGCTAGTCACGATCATTTCCGAAACAAATCGGGCTCCCTTCGATTTTGCAGAAGGGGAAAGAGAGCTAGTCTCAGGGTTTAACATTGAATACAGATCAGGAAGGTTTGGGCTACTTTTCCTAGCCGAAATGTCTAATATTTTATTTATATGTATTCTTACGAGAGCTCTTTTTTTCCAGTGTAACGTGATTCCGCTTTTTATTTCTACTGCTTTGTTCGTTATCTTGTTTCTTTCTACTCGTACTTCATATCCTCGACTACGTTATGATTTACTAATAACATTTTTCTGACTCTTCTTACTCCCTCAGAGGTTCTTCTTTTTTGGGGTAGTTTGTTTAGTTTAAAGCTATGCGTTGGTTATTTTCAACAAATCATAAAGACATTGGTACATTATACCTAATTTTCGGGGTATGATGTGGAATGGTAGGTACAGGCCTATCTTTACTTATTCGGTTCGAGCTTTCTACTCCAGGTACTCTTCTAGGGGACGGACATCTATATAATGTAATTGTTACAGCTCATGCTTTCGTAATAATTTTCTTCTTAGTAATGCCTGTAATAATCGGTGGTTTCGGGAATTGAATGCTACCTTTATTAATTGGTGCTCCTGATATGTCATTCCCACGAATGAATAACTTATCTTTCTGACTTCTTCCTCCTTCATTCGTTTTTCTACTTTGTAGAGCGTTAACAGAATCAGGTGTAGGAACTGGGTGAACAGTATATCCTCCTCTTAGGGGACCTATTGCCCATGCTGGTGGAGGGGTA
>JAKVCT010000563.1 GCA_022448995.1 Saprospiraceae bacterium | reverse complement strand
TGGTCAAAGCTGTACGCGTGCGTTTTGTTGCTTGTTTGATCAATGGTTTTTTAGTAGAATCATATGATGGTGTTGCAGATGTAGAAATCGAGCAAGAACAGATCAAGGCTGCTCAGATATTAGAGTGGAATAAGCTCTAACTCTCCATAATTTACTACTGATTGTTTCCTACCAACATGCCCTTTATTGGGTCATAATAACATATATATTCTACCGGAATCGTTCGAAAAGGACGCCATGACTTATAGCGCTTTCCCTTATCATCCACCAAAATTCTTTGTTGTCCACTAAAAACAAGATCTCCCCATCCGTCTTGATTTCGATCTTCTACCTCAAGCCTCAATGGATTTGGATAAAATATAGCCTCATCTTTTTTGCTGTCCATGGTTTGTGGTGCAGAGTCAAGGATAGGATCAGAAATACAAATCAATTGATCATTAGAAAAACGATAAAAGAAGTGTTGTCCCTCTTCACCTTCTGAGCTACAAGTAGTTTTGAGAATACCCAAAATAGGAGGCAGGCTATCTTTTATGTGAATAAACATAAATTCCTCTGCACGATCATGGTGGATTAAGTACCCTGTTGAGCTAAACATAAACTGTTGTTTGTAAGGATGTGCTTCACAGGATTTCTTTTTGGGAACAGTATATTCTAAAACCCATACAGAATCTTGGAGACCATAGATATGTTGAGAATAATATGCAGAGATTTTTCCATTATTTGCAATAAGTGGAATCCATTTACTGATTTCTGTCAGAACCTCAGCTTCTTTTTCATAAACAGACTTATCCAATATCCAATCAAACTGATATTGTATATAATCTGGTTTTTCCTCCCAATCGTTCGAAAACATTGTTTGATCATATGTAATGTTATTGAGTTGACTCAGAGGATGTAAGATAGCCCTTTGAGTTTTGAGGGGAGGATGATCACATGCTCCCAAAAGTAGGATGATGCAGATCCAACCACTAAGTCCTAATATTTTATTCATAGCTTATTCCTTTACGATTTTAATGACCATTTTTAAATCGTCAAGAGGACGATCATAGCTATTCGTACCGACATTAGCTATACTATCTATGATGTGGAAACCTTCATAAACACGTCCAAACACAGTGTATTCCATATCGAGCTGTGGAGCACCTCCCAATTCTTGATACAATTTGCGTTGTAGTGGACTATAGGCAATATTATACTTACGTTCAATCTGATCTAATTGATCCTCACTCACTCGGTTGCCATGCACAATATAAAATTGAGAACCTGAGGATTTTTTTTCTGGATTTACTTCATCGGGTTGTCTAGCTGCAGCTAAGGCACCACGCACGTGAAAGAACTCTGTGTTGATTTCTTCTTCTACCTCATAGCCTGGCCCACCTCCGCCTAGACGGGTACTTGGCTTTGCATTTTTAGACTTAGGGTCACCACCCTGTGCCATAAAGTTTTTGATAACACGATGAAAGAGTAAATTGTCATAAAACCCCTTATTAGCCAGTTTTAGGAAGTTTTCACGGTGTTCACCTGTACCAAAAAATAACTCTATTTTTAAGACACCATAAGAGGTCTCTAAGTTAACTAAGCTAGAAAACGGATCAGGCTCAAACTTAACTGTATCCCATCTTGTAGTGAGTAAATCAGTCTTGTTGTTTTCTACATTTTTTTGGTCAGTTACACTAGATGTCTTACAAGAAGAAAAGCCTATAAATAATAAGGTTAGTCCTAAAAATAAGGAGTTTTTGATAGAAAGTTGCGGTATAAAATTCATGCAAAATGAGTATTTCTTAATAATCTCTTTCGTTCAATACTTGAGCAAGACTGATTTCAAATCATACGGAATTGAAAAAGAGGTGTCATACTAAAACAAAGACATGCTCTAAAAATAAAAAATCCTTGACAATATAATTTATACTCTACACGAATTATCAATTTTTTATGAAAATTCTGCAAAATACGATTATAATATCAAGGATGTAAGTAGGTGGACGTAATTAATTTTATAATAACCACGAAGTGCTCTGCGAAGCAAATTCACAAGATTTAACTTCGTT
>JAKVCT010000562.1 GCA_022448995.1 Saprospiraceae bacterium | reverse complement strand
TCTACCATAGCTTGCTTCTCTTTCTAGTAAGTCCATTTCGCTAAACCTGTCTGGATCTGTAGGTTGACCAGGTTTTGTCGCAGCCAATCCTTTTATCATTGGAGCTAATGCGTCTCCATATTTCTCAGGTTTTTTTGGATAACGACTTGTCCATATTCTGCAATCGTACCCTCGTAATCTCAGCTTGTTATATATGCTTTCTTCTGTCTGCGGTGTACCTAGAAACATTATTTCGCCATCTGGCTTAAGAATAGCGTTAAACTCTCCACAACATTGCAATAATTTCTCTCTCATACCTACTGTCCAGGCTGTATTCGGTACTTCACAATCGTCTGCAAGTATTAAATCGGCACGACTACCAGTTAACTGTCCAAATATTCCTACACTCTTAACACTAGCTGATTGATCGGGTATAGCTGGACGTACATCAAACCTATTACTAGCTGATCTTTGCTCATTTTTATCTGGTTCAAGGCATTTTAGTATAGGCATTTCCTGGATAATCCTTAAACAGAACTGTGCAAAGTCATCCGCCCTGGTCTTACTAGCTGATACAACCATTATCTTCTTCTGTGGATCGTTTCTTAGCAGCCATAACGTATAGGCAGCAGCCATCCACGACTTACCTACACCTCTAAACGCTTCAATAATCCTTCTTTTGTTTCCATTTTGCATATATTCAGCTATATCAAGTTGAACTGTAGTCGGATCAGGAAGTTGTAAATGTCTCCATACTAAAACTAAAAAATATCTAAAGTCTTTATCATAAGGTTTTGGTAATTGCTGCCAATCTTCCTTCTTCATTACGCACTACGCTTCTTTAATGCGATAACATTTTCTATATCAGGTAACGACCTAGCCAAATCTCCAAAAGGAGTATCTTCTACAGGCTGAGACGTTATCTGATTATCTTTTAAGAACTGTCTAATCACATTTAAATCTGCTGTACTAGCCTCTCCGCTATCTAGTAGATCAGTTAATACACTAGCTAACCTACCATGTAGGCTACTAAGCATTTCAGTAGTGTCTTTTTGTGCCATAAACTTAGTTTAATGCAAGCCATCACAATCTGCTTTGCGGTATTACTTGCAATGGCTTACCTTCAATATAACTGCATCTGAAATCCCTGTCTACCACTAGCTCTCCACAATAGAAGAAGCAGGGTCGTATAGCCCTCTAATAAGATCCTATAAGATCGGGATAGATATTTGATAAGATTTTGATTTTTGGTAGAAAAATGTGATCGGCTTTATATACGCATATATGACTCCCTCTCCCCCTTCGTGTTTTTTCGTCGTTTTTGCTGATACTCTGCCAATATTTAAGGTTAATTAGTCCTGGTCTAGTCCAATAAAAATAAATAAGGGCTGGAGCTGGCGCTATAACTAGAAAATTATTTGATGTAGTACTGTCTTATTGGCAGCTCTACAAGTTTTATCCTGGTCGATTTGTTCCTGGTCTAATTTTATTTAATATTTATTTGTGAGAATAGCCGCCTAATGATTGCAAACTGAATTAATATCGGCTAATATTGTTTATAGATTCTATATGGATCTAATTAACACTACATTAAGAGGTTATTTTGACAGTATCAATCGAATCATGTACTAGAAAGCAAGCCACAATAGACGCAAGTTATAACAACTTATGCGCCTTATTCGGCCAGCCGTCACAAGTACACCAGGATAAAATTAGTTTATTGTTTGAAGCTGAATTTTTAGATTTATCTTTACACCTGGATTATTTTGTTAATTATGTTTCTAATGATGTTATCGCAACAGAGCAGCCCGACCAAGTTTATACCTGGACAATTAGCAGCTCCGACGTACTAGCACCTGACAGATTACAAAACTTTATTAACTTTATTAATAATGCCTGGACTAATTCACAAAAAGACAGCCCTGCAGCAACTTTAAAAGTTAATATCAAACGATATTTTGATATGAGTTAATTATGCGCTGGTATTTCTTTTATCTATTGGGGACTATTACTTGTTTAATAGTCTTACTTTCTTAACTTCCAGGCCTCCAGCTCTTCGGAGCTGGTCGC
>JAKVCT010000561.1 GCA_022448995.1 Saprospiraceae bacterium | reverse complement strand
CACGAGGCTTTTTAACAAAGTTCAGCGCAAAAAGGCTGCTTGAATTAAATACAAATTAATTGTGGCTATCTACTTATATCTTATATAGTTCGTTGATTATTTCTTATTGCCTGATAAGAAGGTAAGAGGACAAAAGTAATCGTAGATTAGAAGTAAGAGTATGTCTAAAATTAGTGTATTTGTTAATACATTTTAGAATAAACTTAGACAACAGGATCTAAGTAGTCAATGATAACTACGATAACATTTTTGGACTAGAGCTTGCTTATCAGTTAGCTTGGGAAAACCTACGAACTAACGACATCTATAATCTTAGAAATAATGACCGAAACAAAGCCTGTTACTTGGGTAGTTGCTTATGCATCTGCAATTGGGAATGCACATATACAGTTAGAAATACCTTGTCAAGATAGTTGTGCGCATCAAAAAATTAATGAAGATTGGGGAATTGCGGTGGTTTCGGATGGTGCAGGTTCTGCTAAACATTCTCATATTGGGTCAGATTTTGTAGCGCGCAATACACTGCATTGCTTAGAAGAGGTAATGAAGCGCAATAACTGGACACCAAATGCCTTGCCTACAGCGGAGCAGTGGCGAACGGAAGCACTAAAAGCATTACAATTGGTGATGCAACGTTTGATGGCTTTTGCAGAAAAAAATGAATATAATCGTCCAGATTTGGGCTGTACAGTCTTAGCAGCTATTTATTCGCCCAAAGCTATTTTGGCAGTGCACATTGGTGATGGTCGTGCAGCTTATGCAGATGGTGCAGATTGGAAGGCATTGATTACCCCTTATAGAGGTGATGAAGTAAATGAAACAGTGTTTATTACATCCAATATATGGACACAGGAAGGGGTGCAAGAATTTATTAAGACGGATATCATTGAAGGCAATATCAATGGATTTGCCTTGTTGACAGATGGTTGCGAAAAAGGATCTTTTGAGGTAAATATTTACGATAAGGAGAATAAGAAATATTTCGATCCTAATCGACCTTATGCTAAGTTCTTTTCGCCCAATGTAAAGGGACTACAGCAATTGCACAAAGAAGGTAAATCACAGGATGAAATTAATACGCTTTGGAAAGGATTTTTAACGGCTGGTAATCCTCAGTTCAAGCACGAAACAGATGATAAAACTATGATCTTGGGAGCAATTGTTGAGGAGACTGCTTAGACCTTGTCTATTTTAACTATTAGAATAAGTATATCTACCACAAGCATATATGTATCTACAATATTATATTAAAAATACCAATGAAGCTGTAATTGTTCAGGAAAAACCTTTTGCGAGTGGAGGAGAAGGTACACTGCATGAGATACAGAAGCCTGCTCGATTTATCAAGCATGTGGCTAAGATATTTCATCCTAAAAAGCGGGACAAAGAAAAAGAACGAAAGATAGATTATTTAATTAATAATCCACCAAAATTCGAGTATTCAACTGATCACCAGCCTATTATATGGGTAGAACAGGCCTTGTATAATGAAAAAGATGAGTTTGTAGGATTTATAATGCCCAAGGCAAGTGGTGAGCAATTAGAAATCCTTTGTTCTCCCAAGCTACCTAGATATTTAGGCGCGGAGTGGGATCGCCTGCGCTTTGGTCACAATGATGCTTTGCGTTTGCGACTAAAAGTTTGTTATAATTTGTCAGCGGCTATACATCAGATTCATGCAACTGGTCGTTATGTTTTAGTTGACCTCAAACCTGATAATATTCTTATCAAGAGCAATGGTGTAGTCTCTATTGTAGATACAGACTCTATAGAGGTAGTCGAGAATGGAAAAACAATCTTTCCAGCAACTGTAGTGACACCAGAATATACTCCTGCAGAGTACTATAAAGGAGTTAAACCAGGAAAATCGGTCATTGACCAAAGTTGGGACCATTTTAGTTTGGCTGTTATTTTCTACAGATTATTACTAGGGGTACATCCATTTGCAGCAAGTGCTTTGCCTCCGCTTGATAATCTGACCTCCCTAGGAGATAAGATTCAACATGGACTATTTGTACACGATTCTCGCAAAAGAAATAAGCTCTCTATC
>JAKVCT010000560.1 GCA_022448995.1 Saprospiraceae bacterium | reverse complement strand
TCCCTACGTTTTTCGCCTCGTCCAGCATCAAAAATTCTTGTGAATTATTATAAAATTAATTATGTCCACCTACTTAAGTGAATAGACAAAAGATTATTTAGGGTATCGAATACCTTTAGCATATTTAAAGTAAATAACAGAATTTAAAAACAAGGTCATAGACCGTACTAAAATATATCAATATGAATACTATCATTGCAAAATCAGGATTAATCGCATTTGTTATGCTTTTATTGGCTTTTAACTCTACTACTTATGCACAAAGTGTAGCTTATGTAGATGCAGAAGCTATTATTCAGGATATGCCTGAGTATAGACGCGCAAAATCTGAGGTTGAAGCCTATGGACAACAACTACAAAAACGCTTGGAGAAGCAACAGCAAGATATGGCAGCTTACTACCAAGAAGTTGCACAAAAAGAACAAGCAGGTACTTTGACTCCAAAAGAAGGACAAGAAGCGCAAGTTAAATTGCAACAAATGCAGGAAGCTTTGCAAAAAGCAGCTTTGGAAGCTGATCAAAAATTGGTTCAAAAAGAAGCAGAATTAACAAAACCATTGTATGAGAAGTTTGATGTAACTATTAAATCTGTAGCTAAAGCTAATGGTTATGCTTATATCTTGGACAAAAAGTTATTGCTCTACTCTGAGGGTGGTATTGATGCAACTAGTAAAGTAAAATCAGCTCTAGGATTGTAAGCTAAATCTAGTCTATTGATACTCAACAAAACGTTAAAGTTGAGTCTAAGGAAATGTTAATACAAAAACGATTATTGGTCAGTTGTCTAATAATCGTTTTTTTTATGTTTAGTATTATATTCTAGCAAGGTAAGTAGATAGCCACAATTAATTTGTATTTAACCCCGAAGGGCTCTACGAAGTAAATTCAATCAGCCTTTTTGCGCTGCACTTTGTTAAAAAGCCTCGTGATAGCGGTGGTGGCAGCAGAGCTTGCCACTAGTCGGCTTCGCCTCTGACCGCTTCGCGGCTATCCCTACGTTTAGCTTCGCTGAGCCCTTCGGGGTTTTCGCCTCGTTCAGCATCAAAAAATCTTGTGAATTATTATAAAATTAATTATGTCCACCTACTTAAAACAATTGAAAATTTCACCAACTTATCTAGGGAGATTAGCTTCGCAGAGCACTGCGTGGTTGCTACGCTTTTGACCATAAAGTGCAAAAAGCTGTTTTTTTTCTCCTCAAAAATACTAGTATACTTAATTGATGATCAGTTGTTTTATTTTAATACTGAAACAACCTATCTATACCCCTAAATAACCTAACTATGCAAAAATACATTCTCTTCTCGCTCCTATCTCTACTCGTTTTTTTAAGTACAAGCTGTGATAATAAAAAAACAATAAAAATGAATTCGGTAAACGATCCGATAAAAGTAGAATTGCTAGTAAATACAGAAACAGATCTAACAGTTGATGTTCAGATTAAGAATACCTTGGATAGCAATATTATAGTCAATCGTTTTGTCTGGAGTACGGTTTCTCTGATCTTGGAAATCAAAGATATGGATGGAAATAAGCTTCCTATTCCAACTACTCCGCCTATGCCTCTTGAAAATCTAGCTGCTTATGATGTTATAATCAAAAGCAATGGTTTGGTTAAATTCAACATACAGAGTATGCATCTTCTCGAAAAATATCTAAATGAAAAAGCGATACAAATTCGCTGTAAAGGTTCTTACAAGAAAGTGGGTGGAACTACTGCTTTACCAATAAGTTCTGATTGGGTCACTTTGGATAAACAATAGTTTTTGGATATGAATAAGATGCTCAAAACCACTGTTTATCTGATTTTCATAAGTTTGAGTTTGGCTAGCCAACTCACTGCACAAGAAATTGTCTATGCTAATGTTGATACAATTATACAATTGATGCCTGAGTATAAAAAGGCTCAAGAAGCAATAGAAGATTATCATAGAAATTGGAAAACACCTGATTATCTGATTTTGAAGACTGAGGAGCTAACAGATTTTTACAAACGAATTGCTAAAAAAGAGAGAGAAGGAAAATTAAGCTATAAAGAATTCCTAAAAGT